>JBGTBK010000287.1:0-10422 GCA_041749355.1 Sandaracinobacter sp.
GCCCTCGCGCGCGCCACCAGCCCTGATCCACGCCTGAAACCCGCCCGCTTTCCGGGCGCCTGACACCGCCGGCCTGTCCGGCGGCTCCTCCTGTTTCGTGGATTCCTGTCTCATGCACGCCATTTCCCGCGGGGCATCGCCCCTCGCCCTCATCGCAATGCTCGCAGCCGCCCCCGCCCTCGCGCAGGGCGTCGGCAACCGCGCCGACCTTGAAGAGATCATCGTCACTGCAAGCCTCGCCGGCTCGCTGACCGCGCCGACCGACGCCGAAGCCCGCCGCCGCTTGGAACAGATCCCGGGCGCCATCGGTTTCGTCCCCGCTTCCACCTTCGCCGACGATTTCACCCAGAGCCTCGGCGACGCCCTCCTCTGGACCCCCGGTGTCTTCTCCGACACCTCGGCGGTGCGCGAAAACCGCATCTCCATCCGCGGCTCGGGCCTCAACTCGGGCTTCGAACGGCGCGGTCTCACCGTGCTTCGCGATGGCGTGCCGATCACCCGCGCGTCGGGCTCCACCGAGTTCCAGGAAGTCGACCCCCTCTCCATCCAGCGCCTCGAAGTCTACAAGGGCGCCAACGGCCTGCGCTTCGGCGCAACCGCGCTCGGCGGCGCAATCAACATCGTCACCCCAACGGCCGCCAGCCTCGGCACCCCCTTCGAAGCACGTGTGGAGGGCGGCAGCTTCAACACGCTGCGCGGTTCACTCCAGGCCGGCACCGAAATGGGCGTCGGCGACGTCTGGGTCGGCGTCACCGGCCTCTCCTCCGATGGCTACCGCGACCACAGCGCGGTCCGTTCCTGGTACGGCTTCGCCAATGCCGGGCTGAAACTTGCGGAAAATGTCGAAGCCCGCTTCTACGCCACCGTCCTGCAGGACAATTTCGAGCTTGCCGGAAGCCTCAGCCTCGATGACGCGCTGAACGACCCCACCCGTGCGGCCCGGCCCGTCACCATCCCCAACCCCGTCCCCGGCCGCCCTCCGATAGTGCTCGATCCCGGCCCCGAAGCCGACGTCTGGGACCGCAACCTCGGCGTCATCCGCCTCTCCAACAAGACCGTCGCAACCCTTGGCGCAGTCCGTCTGGAAGCCGGGGGCTGGTACTCCAACCGCACGCTCGACCACGCCATCACCCGGCTGGCCGGCATCGTCGACCAGAAGGAAGACGAGATCGGCGCTTTCGCCGAACTCGGCAGCCTCACCGGCGCCGAACGGCAGCCGCTCGAGTGGGTCATCGGCGTGCAGGCCAACAGCGCCAGCACCAACAACCGCAGCTGGGTCAACAACTTCGGCGAACGCGGCACGCTCCGGGCCCAGTCCATCCAGGATTCTGCAACGCTCAACGCCTGGGGTCAGCTCGATGTCGGCCTCGGCAGCCAGGTCCGCCTGATCGCCGGCGCGCAATATGCCGCCGCCCGGCGCGAGGTCACAGCCCTTCTCAACACCGTCTCGGGCCGCGCCTCCTACCGCCAGTTCAGCCCCCGCCTCGGCCTCCTCTACACGCCGGCAGACACCGTGCAGCTCTTCGCCAACATCAGCCGCAGCTTCGAGCCGCCAAGCATGGCCGACCTCACCGCCGGCGGCATCTCCCCCTTCGCCCCGCTCGACGCGCAAGCGGCATGGACCGGCGAAGTGGGCGCCCGCGGCCAGCTCGGAATTGTCGCCTTCGACGTCGCGGCCTACTCGAGCTTTGTCGACAACGAGTTCATCGACCAGCTCTCCGCCAACGGCCGCACGTCGTTCACCGTCAACGCAGACCGCACGCGCCGGCAGGGCATCGAAGCCGGCATCGACCTCTTCCTGCTCGAGTCAGCAGGCCCCGCCGGAATCGGCCTCGTCTGGCGCCAGGTCTGGACCTTCTCCGACTTCCAGTTCGACGACGACGCCCGCTACGGCAACAACCGCCTCGCCGGCGTGCCGCGCCACCTGCTCGCCTCCGAACTCCGGCTCGACGGCAAGGCGGGCTGGTATCTCGGCGCCAACCTGCGGTGGGTGCCGGAAGGCCCCTTCGTCGACTACGCCAACACCACCCAGGCGCCGGGCTACGACCTCTGGGGCCTGACCGCCGGCTGGCAGATCAGCGAGAGCCTTCGCCTCTTCGGCTCGGTCGAGAACCTGTTCGACACCCGTTACATCGCCAATGTCGCGACAGTCGCGGACCAGAGCCGCGAGCGCGCCAACGCCTTCACCCCCGGCCAGGGCCGCGCCGTCTTCGTCGGCGCCACCGCCCGCTTCTAAGGGAGATCCCCCATGGCAACCACCGCCGCACCGGCTCCGGCAAAGCCGCGCCTGAACGCCCGCCTCACCGCAATCCGATGGCACCAGCTGCTCGCCATCCTCGGCGGCCTCGCGCTCCTGCTGTGGGGAGGCTCCGGCCTCCTCCACCCCATCATCACCACTTTCGGGCCGCAACAGGCGAAGTTCTTTCCGCCGGAAGCCCCGATCGATCTCGCCGGCATCCGCCCGATCCCGGAAACCCTGTCAGCCGCCGGCATCACCAGCGCGCAAGCCATCAAGGTCGCTCCGGGCCCGCAAGGCGCACTCCTTCAGGTGACCGAGACGCAGGACAAGCCCCGCCGCTGGTTCCGCCTCGAGGACGGCGCCGAACTGGTGGGCCACGACAGCAACCAGGCGATCTGGCTCGCGCGCCACTACATGGCGCTGCCCGACACGACAGTCCGCTCGGTCGAATGGGTCGACCGCTTCTCGGATGACTATCCGGCAGTCAACCGCCTGCTCCCCGTCTGGAAGGTCCGCTTCGACAGCCCGGACAATCTGGAGGTGCTGATCTACACCGAAACCGGCGCCGTCGCTGCCATATCCAACGACTGGAAATCCCGCCTGCAGCGTGCCTTCCAGTGGGTCCACACCTGGTCCTTCGTCCCCCGCGAAGCCGAAGCGGCGCGCATCGGCCTCATCATCGCCCTCGTCGGCTCGCTCCTCGCCCTCGTCCTCACCGGCACCGCGATGCTCATCCTCATCCGCCGCAAGGTCCGAGCTCCGGGCACCCGCGGCTGGCACCGCATCGCCGGCTATGCACTCGCCCTCCCGCTGCTGATGTTCACCAACTCGGGCCTCTTCCACCTCATCCAATATGGCTGGGACCAACCCACCCGCACCCTCACGCTGGCGCCCGCGCTCACGCCGGTGGCAGGCGATTTCGGCCTCCACGACCAATGGACCAGCATCACCGACGGCCTCGCGATCGCAGGCGTCTCGCTGATCCAGACCAATTCGGGCCAGCAACTCTACCGCCTCGCCCTCGCGCCCGACCGCAAGGGCGGCCCGGCAACGCCTGCCGAAATCCGCAACGCTCGCTTCGACGGCGTCCAGCCCACCGGCCCGGCCCTCTATCTCGACGCAAGAACCGGCCAGCCCTGGGGCCCCGGAGACCGCGAACTCGCCCTGCAACTGGGCGAGCGCGTCACCGGCGCGCCCCGCTCGGCAATCGTGAAGGCCGAGCCCGTCACCCGCTTCGGCCCGGCCTATGATTTCCGCAACAAGCGCCTGCCCGTCTGGCAGCTCGATTACGGCCCGCCCGTCAACGCGACGCTGTTCGTCGACACCGCAACCGGCGTGCTGGCAGACCGCACCGACAACAGCGCCAAGCCCGAACGGCTCAGCTTTTCGCTCCTCCACAAGTGGAACTTCCTGTTCCCGCTCGGCCGCAACGTGCAGAACGCGGTCGTCTCGGCCGTCGTCCTCGCATCCATCCTTCTGATGGCACTCCTCGGCCTACAGATGGACTTGAAGCGCCGCCGCGGCCGCCGCTGAACCGAAAGGTGGGGGCGCAAACGCCCCCACCCCTCACCAGCCCCCGATTACCAGCCCGGCCGCCAGTCCGCCTCGCGCCAGCCCCGGTCGCGAACCGCCAGCTGGATCTCGCCGCGTGCCTCGCGCAGCTGCTTGAACTGCCGCACCTCCTCGTTCACCCACTTCGATTGCGCAGCCGCCGGCGAGCAGACGACGATCTGGAACATGGATTTCTTCAGCGCACTCTTCAGTTCGGCCGAAAGATCGCCCGCCGCCGGCAGCTCGTCGCGGTCGCGGAACAGCTTCCCCAGCCGGGCCGGCACCGGCCCCAGCGCGGTCTGCTCCCCCACCAGCTTCGACGGCAGCCGATAGCCCTCCAGCGCACGGTGCAGCCACTCCACCACTTGGCCGTCGGCGTGGCTGTAGCTGATGAAGGCGCGATACTGCGCTTCATGGGAATGGCCGTCGGTTCGCCCCACCCGAACACTCTCCAACCAACCGGCTAACCCGTCTTATGCCACGTTGCAGGTCAGCAACATAGCCCCACAACCGCCCGCCGCATCAAACCCGAATCCTCCCAAAAAATGCGTTTCACCCCGGCAACCCGCCTGCTAACCCCCTGTCCGGGAAACGGGAGAGACCATGGAGCCGACAGAAGCCGAAATCGCGGAAGCGAAATCCCGCGTGGGTGGCCCCTACAGCTGGTACGTGCTGGGCATCTTCGTCCTCGTCTACATCTTCAACTTCATCGACCGGCAGATCATGTCGATCCTGGCCGAGGACATAAAGGCCGACCTCGGCATCGGCGACGCCGAGATCGGCTTCCTCTACGGCACCGTCTTCGGCGTCTTCTACGCCCTCTTCGGCATCCCGCTCGGCCGCCTGGCCGACATGTGGAACCGCATCCGGCTGCTCACCGCCGGCCTCACGCTGTGGTCGGGCATGACCGCGCTGTCGGGCTTTGCCAACAGCTTCGGCGCGCTTGCCGCAGCCCGCATCGGTGTCGGCGTCGGCGAGGCTTCCGCAAGCCCAGTCGCCTTCTCGGTCTTGTCCGACTATTTCCCCAAGGAAAAGCGCGCCACCGCGCTCGCCATCTACTCCTCGGGCCTCTACATCGGCGGCGGCATCTCGCTCTTCACCGGCGGCCTCATCAAGGACCAGTGGAACCTCGCCTTCCCCGGCGGCGGCCCGCTCGGCCTCGTCGGCTGGCAGGCGGCCTTCCTCGCCGTGGGCATCCCGGGCCTGCTGCTGGCGCTCTGGGTCTCCACCATCAAGGAGCCGATCCGCGGCCTCTCCGAAGGCATTATCATGCCCAAGGAACCGCGCCCCTGGCCAAAGTTCTTCACCGAACTTTCCAGCGTGATCCCCCCCTTCACCCTGTTCCACGCCGCCAGCTTCGGCCGCGCAGCGCTCGTGCAGAACATCCTCGGCCTCGCCGTCGTCGCGGCACTCGCCTTCGGGGCCTACAGCCTGTTCGGCCGCGGCCCGCAATGGATCGCGCTGGGCACCGGCGCCTACGCCGTCTTCTCCTGGTCGCAATCGCTCAAGCAGCGGGACCCGGCCACCCACGCCCTCATCTGGGGCACCCCCACCTTCCTGATGGCCGTCGTCGGCTTCGGCCTCATCAGCTTCAAGGGCTATGCCATCGGCTTCTGGGGCGCGCCCTATGCCATCCGCACCTTCGGCATCGATGCTGCAACCGCAGGCCTGTTCCTCGGCGCCGGCGGCGCACTCGGCGGCTTCCTCGGCGTCGTGGTGGGCGGCAACCTCGCCGACCGGCTGCGCCGCAACAACCCGGGCGGCCGCATCATCGTCGCCTTCCTCGCACTGTTCGCAACAGCCCCGCTCATCTGGCTGCAATTCAGCACGCAGAACGTGAACATCTTCTACATCGCGGCCTTCCTGAACTCGATCACCGGCTCCATGTGGGTCGGCGTCGCCGCCGCCACCAGCCAGGACCTCGTGCTGCCGCGCATGCGGGGCGCCGCCACCGCCACCTACTTCCTGGGCACCACCATCATCGGCCTCGGCCTCGGACCCTTCACCGTCGGCATGCTGTCGGAATATTTCGGCGACCTCGGCACCGCCAACATCGCGATCCTCGCCGTCCTGCCGATCAGCGCAACACTGCTCTACCTCGTCTACCGCCAACTGCCCAAGGCCGAAGCCAGCCGCATCGACCGGGCCCGAGCCGCAGGCGAAAACATCTAGTCTCGCCGCAGGCGAACCCATCTAGGAGCCCCCATGTCCGTCAAGATCCAGGACCTCTTCTCCGTTGCCGGCAAAACCGTCGTCATCACCGGCGGCAGCCGCGGCATCGGCGAAATGATCGCCCGCGCCTACGTCGAAAACGGCGCCAAGGTCATCCTCACCAGCCGCAAGGCCGCAGACGTCGAAGGCCTCGCCAAGGCGCTCGGCGATGCCGCCACGCCCATCCCGGCAGACCTCTCCCAGATGTCGGAAATCGAACGCTTCGCGCAGGCCGTCGAGGCCATCACCCCGAAAGTCGACGTCCTCTTCAACAACGCCGGCGCCTCCTGGGGCGCCCCGTTCGACGACTTCCCCGAAATCGGCTGGGACAAGATCATGGACATCAACGTGAAGTCCGTCTTCTTCCTCACCCAACGCCTCATCAAGCTCCTCGAAGCCGCCGCCACCGCCGAGCGCAACGCCAAGGTCATCAACATCGGCTCGATCGACGGCCAGCACGTCTCGCCCATTGAAACCTACAGCTACGCCGCCTCCAAGGCCGGCGTCCTCCACCTCACCCGCATGATGGCGAAAAACCTCGCCCCCCGAAACATCGCCGTCAACGCCATCGCGCCGGGCTATTTCCCCAGCAAGATGACCGCCGGCATCGCCGACATGATCAACGAGGAATCCCTCAAGGTCACCCCAATGGCCCGCTGGGGCACAGCCTCGGACATGGCCGGCGTCGCCCTCTTCCTCGGCTCCCAAGCCAGCGCCTACCTCTGCGGCAGCACCATCACCGTCGACGGCGGCTACGCAACCACGGCCTGAGGAGGTGTGCCCAAGGGGCGCTGCCCCTTGGAACCCCGCAAGGGGACTATGGTCCCCTTGACCCCGCTAGTTTGCAGAAAGGGGGCCCGCACTGATTTGGTTCGAGGACCAAGTCCTGCCGGGGCCCCCTTTCTGCAAACTAATGAGGTGCAGGAGGCTACAGCCTCCTGCTGGGGGTCCAGGGGGCAAAGCCCCCTGGCACTCACGCCTCAGGCCGCGGCTCGCCTACTCGGCGGCGAGGGCGGTCGTGTGCCACACCGGTTGGCGTGGGGCGGGGAGGCCGGTGTCGGCTTCGCTGCGGCTGCGGAGTGTCGCGAGGTCGGGGCCGTAGTCGAACAGGGGCAGGTCGGCGGGCCGTTCGCTGCGGAGTTTGCTGCGCAGCATTTCGGTGGCGGCGGTGTCGACTGTGCCTTTGGCGTCGGCGACCACGCCATAGGCTTTGGCGCCTTCGGGGCTGACGAGGCCCTGGCGGATTTCCTTGCCGACGAGGGCGGGATCGCGCGCAAGCGGGTCGCCCCATCCGCCGCCGCCCCAGGTGATGAAGTGCAGCAAATCGCCTTCTTCCACGTCCAGTCGGTCCAGCTTGTTGGCGACGATGGTCTGGGTGCCGTCGGGCTTTTCCAGGATCTTCCGCGCCCGGGCGCCGGGGGCGCCGCCGTTCACGCCCCAGGGCGGCACGAACCAGCGGTCGTCGTGGATGGAGACGGTTCCGGGTTCCAGGAACCGGTACGACATCAGGATGCCGTTGCCGCCGCGGTGCAGGCCGGCGCCGCCGGTGTCGGCGAGCGCCTCATAGCGCTCGATCCGCAGCGGGAAGTAGCGCTCCAGGAACTCGTTGGGCACGTTGGTGAAGCCGGGCCACAGCGAGTGGCCGTCGGGCCCGTCACCCAGCGGCCGGCCCGGGATACCCCCGAAGCCGATCTGGAACAGCTGGAACCATTTGCCCGCCTTGTCGGTGCCCGAGTACATCAGGTGGGGCGAGGAGGAGAAGCCGGCCGCGTTCAGGAACTCCGGCGTCTTCTGGCCCAGCAGGCCGCCAAGGATGTCGAAGATCCGGCCCAGCGCGTGGGTCCGCCCCGAAAGGGCGGCGGGGTAGCGCGGCTTCAGCAAGCTGCCTTCGGGGATGCGCACATCGATCAGGTCGTAGAAGCCATCGTTGAACAGGATGGCGGGATCGAACACCATGATCATGTAGATGCCGAAGAACATCTTGAACATGTTCTCGTTCAGGAAGAAGTTGATCGACGCTGCGGACTGCGGGTCGGTGCCGGCAAAATCAAGCACCACCTTCTCGCCTTCGCGCCACATGCTGCACTTGATCTTGTAGGGTCCAAAGCCCACGCCATCGTCGCAGATATAGTCCTCGAAGCTGATCGGATCCTCGGCGATTGCCATCTGGATCAGCGACTTCATCGCCCGGTGGTTGCGCGCCAGCAGCGCGCTCGTGGCCGAGACGAACACGTCGTCGCCGAACCGTTCGCACATCTCGTGCACCCGCCGCGCCGCCACCCGGCACGACGCGATCAGCGCGTTGAGGTCGGCCGCGCACCAGTCGGGCTTGCGGGTCTGGTGCATCACCAGCTTCACCAGATCCTCGTTGTACTCGCCCTTCCGCCAGATCTTCACCGGCGGGATGCGCACGCCCTCCTCGAAAATGCTGCGCGCGTCGATCGGCATGGAGCCCGCCACCTTGCCGCCGATGTCGCTCTGGTGCCCGAACATCGCGGTCCAGGCGATCAGCCGCCCGTCGCGATAGACGGGCAGCAGCACCAGCCAATCGTTCGAGTGGGAAATCGCGCCTTCGCAGCTGTAGGGGTCCGACAGGAAGATCATGTCCCCGTCCTCGATGGTCCCGTCCCAGCCCTGCAGGAAGCCGCCGATGAAGCTTCCGAACTGGCCCACGATCATCTTGCCCGAAGCGTCGGCGATCAGCGGAAAGGCGTCGCCCTGCTCGCGGATGCCGGGGCTCATCGCGGTGCGCACCAGCGTCGCGTCCATCTCGATCCGCGCGTTGCGCAGCGCATTCTCGATGATGTCCAGCGTGACCGTGTCGATCTCAGCCCTCGCGAAAGGCCGCGGCCGCTCCTCGATGATCCGTGTCGGCATCAGCGTGTCTCCTCAGGATTTCCCGTGTTCACAAAGCGCACCAGCCGCTGGAAGCCGGCGCTCATCACCGCGTCCACCGGCGTCGCCATCTCGTCCAGCCGGGCAAAGGCCGGCCCGCCGACGCGGTAGGTCATGCTCAGCCGGGTGCCGGCACCGTCGGGCTTCAGCGCGATGTCCAGCACCGCGTTCACCGGCAGCATTTGCAAGGGGCCAAAGCCGCCATCCAGCCGCAGCAATTCGGGCGGCCGCACATGCACCACGGTCGCGTGCAGAACGCTCTTGCCGTCGAACTCCTCGTGCAATCTCCCGCCCGCCTTCGGCTCCAGCACCAGCACGCCGGGCTTGCCGGAATAGCTGTGCGCCGGGTCCCACCAGCGGTTCCACTGCAGCACGGCCGTCCACACTTCGGCAGGCGGCTTGGCAACCACGGCCCCGTTCACCGAAACGAACCCGTCCGGCCCGCTCATCGTCACGGCAGCCGAAGCCGGCGCCGCCAGCAGGCTCAGCCAAAGGGCGGCCGCAAGCCTCATTCCGGGCGGATCAGGATGCAGCCAAAGGCATCCACCTCGCCCACATGGCCCACATGGATCAGCGTCGTCGAATCCATCTCGCACACGATCGCCGGGCCCTTCACCTTGTCTCCGCTGCGCAAGCCCGATCGGTCATAGATGGCCGCCGGCAGGACCTTTCCGCCCATGAACAGCTCATGGTCGCGCACCTTCGCTGCGGTGGGGTTGCCGTCGCCCTTGGCAATCGCCTGCGCCGCCACATTGGCCGGCCGGCCCAGCGCCACCACGCGGATGTTCACCAGCTCGTGCGGCACGCCCAGGTTGAAGGTGAACAGCCGGTTGTGCTCGGCATCAAAACGCGCCGTCAGCGAGGCGATCGTGCTCCCCTGCGGGCTCGACAGCGGCACCTCGAAGGCCTGGCCCGCATAGCGGATGTCCACCTCGCAGCGGATCTCGATGTCGGCCGGCGCCACCCCTTCGGCAGCCAGCTCGGCAGAGACCTGCCCGATCAGCCCCTCGATCACCGCGCCCACTTCGGAGTCACTCGTTTCCTGCGCCAGCCGGTTGAAGCTGCGCTGCGCATCCACCCGCAGCCGCGTCGTCGCATCACCATAGGCGCACAGCACGCCCGGCGAGGGCGGCACCAGAACCGGCCAGGCGCCGGTCAGGATCGACATGGCATTGCCATGCAGCGGCCCGGCCCCGCCAAACGGCATCAGCGCAAAGTCGCGCGGGTCATAGCCCTGGCTGATCGAGATCAGCCTGAGCGCGCCGAACATCGTCTCGTTCACGATGGCGATGATCCCGGCGGCCGCCTCGTACAGCCCGATGTTCAGCGCATCGGCCACCTTCTTGACCGCCGTGTTGGCAGCCTCCCGGTCCAGCCGGAAGCTCCCGCCCAGCAAATTCTCAGGCAGATAGCCCAGCACCACATTGGCGTCGGTCACTGTCGGCTCGGTCCCGCCCTTGCCGTAAGCCGCAGGGCCCGGCACCGCGCCAAGATGAAAGTCGATCCCGCCGGAATGGCCGGTCGTT
>JBGTBK010000288.1:0-2791 GCA_041749355.1 Sandaracinobacter sp.
CGGAGCGGTTCGCGGTGTCGCCCGGCCGGGAGGCCGACGGGCTGTTCCAGATGCCTGGCGGACAGGCGGGGAACCCGCGCACGCCCTGGTATCTTTCGGGCCATGACGACTGGGTGCAGGGCCGGGCGACGCCGTTCCTGCCGGGACCGACGAAGTGGACGGTGGAGTTGAAGCCCGCGCCCTAAGCCGGCACTGCTATGGTTGCGCGCCGGGTCCAGCCGGCGCGTCCGCCTTGATCGCAAGCGCATGCACCCGCTCGACCAGCAGGTCGGCGAGTGCGCGGTTCACGGCGCGCTGGCGCTCGACGCGGGACAGCCCAACGAAACGGGCCGAGGTGATTTCCACCGTGAAGTGGCTTTCGCCGCGTTCGTCGTGGCCGGCGTGGCCGGCATGCTTCGCGCTGTCGTCGATGACTGCCAGGTGCACGGGCTGGAAATTCTCCCGCAGGCGCTCTTCGATCTCGTCCTTCACTGCGCCCATTGGTGCCCTCCCGAAACGCGTTGGCTGCCCCTATATGCTGCAATCGACTGTTGAGGAATGGGTGTGAAGGCAAGGGGTGGTGCATATCCGGGGGATCGGCCTTGCGCCCAGGATGGCTGCCCGCAAGCCGGCGACTATCGCGCGCCGGTGCACAAGCCGGGCAGCGCCTTTGCCGCGCCGGCCGGCCCGCCCGAATGGCAGTATTTCTGCCTGGAACATGTCCGTGAATTCAACGCCAAGTGGAACTATTTCGAGGGGCTGGACCCGGACACGGTGTGGCGGCAGGAAACCGCCCACCCCAGCTGGGACCGCGAGACCCGCGCCTTTGCCCACAATCTGAAAAATGGGGGGGAGGCGGAATTCCGGGTGGACGATTTGCACAGCGTGCTGCGCTGGAAGCAGGCGGCGGCCGCGCACCGCGCCCAGAGCCCGCTGACGAAGGAGGACCGGCAGGCGCTGGCGAAGCTGGGCCTGCCGGATACCGCCACCATGGACGAAGTGAAGGCAAAATACCGGGCGCTGGCGCGGCGCTATCACCCGGATGCGAACCAGGGCAGCCGCGAGCATGAAGCCCGCTTCACAGCCCTGACCGAGGCCTATGCGGTGCTGGAGGCGAGCACGACCTTCCGGAAAGGCTGAAGGCGCGCCCGCCCAAGCAGCTGCATTCAGGCAGCCATTGCCTTCACATCTGCCGCCGAAAGGCATTGGCCTCCGATCGCCCAGTCGCCCTGCTTCAGCTCCTGGATGCGCACCCAGGTGACGGGCCGCAGGGCTTCGCCTTCCACCGAGACCATCGCTTCGGTCACTTTCTCGATGAGCTCGCGTTTCTGCGCGGGCGTGAACACACCTTCGATCAGCTGAATGTCTACGAGGGGCATCTGGCATCTCCTTCGGCCGAGGCGGCCAAGTGGAACCCTAGGCCGGGCTTTGCTGCGATGCTTGGAGACTGCATGGAGATTTCGTGGAGATTGCCATGCTATGGCAGTCGGATGCGCGCACGGTTCGCCGACTTCCTGCTGGACACCGAGGCCTTCGAGCTGCGGCGGGACGGAGTCGCGGTTGCGGTGGAGCCTCAGGTGCTGGCCCTGATCGTGCACCTGGTCCAGGCGCGTGACCGGCTGGTGACGCGCGACGAGCTCATCGCGTCGGTGTGGGGTGGCCGGATCGTGTCGGACACGGCGATCTCGAGCCGGATCAAGTCTGCCCGGGCCGCGCTGGGGGATGATGGCTCCAGGCAGATATGGATCCGCACGGTGCATGGCAAGGGCTTTCGGTTCGTGGGCGAAGTGGCGGATATGCACGCCGCACCGGCCGCCGATCTGCCTCCCCCTGCTCTGCCGGAGCGGCCATCGCTGGCAGTGCTGCCTCTGGCGGTGATGGGGGACGCCGGCCCCTGGGGCATATTGGCCGAAGCCTTGCCGCACGACCTGATCACCGAGTTGAGCCGGCTGCACTGGCTGCATGTGATCGCACGCGGCTCGTCCTTTCGGCTGGCGGCAGACGCCGATCCGCGAACGGTGGGGCGCGTGCTGGCGGTGCGCTATGTGATCGGCGGATCGCTGGAGGTGATGGGAAGCCGCATCGCGGTTTCGGTTCAGCTGGCCGATACGGACACGGCGGCCGTGCTTTGGGCCGAGCGCTACGAAGCAGCGCTGGACGATGTGCATCTGGTGCGGTCGCGGATCGCGGCCAGCCTGACCGCCGCCATCGAGGTGCGGATACCGGAAGCGGAGGCAGGTGCTGCGCGGCTGAAGTCGCCGGAGGCGCTGGACGCCTGGTCGGCCTATCATCTGGGGTTGCAGCGCATGTTCCGCTTCACGGCGGCCGACAATACGGCGGCATCGGCCCTGTTCGGGCAGGCGTTGGCGCTGGAGCCGGACTTTGCCAGGGCGCACGCCGGGCTGAGCTTCACCCATTTCCAGACGGCGTTCCTGCGCTATGCGCCCGATGTGCAGGGGGCCGCCCGGCTGGCCCGGGTGCATGCGGAACGGGCGGTCACGCTTGATGGGCTGGACCCGTTCGTGAACCTGGCAATGGGGCGGAGCTTCTGGCTGGAGGGGCGGCTGGAGAACAGCCTGGGCTGGCTGGAGCGGGCGACCCTGTTGAGCCCGAATTATGCGCAAGGGGTCTATGCGACGGCCTGGGCCCGGACGCTGCTGGGGGACGGCACAACCGGGCAGGCGGAGGCCGACCGGG
This sequence comes from Sandaracinobacter sp., assembly GCA_041749355.1. GTDB lineage: Bacteria > Pseudomonadota > Alphaproteobacteria > Sphingomonadales > Sphingomonadaceae > Sandaracinobacteroides. The sequence continues at coordinate 2,677 of JBGTBK010000288.1, forward strand.
CAATGGCGCTGAGCCCGATCGATCCGCTGCACTATGCCATGCTGGCGACGCGGGCGCTTGGGCACATTGTGCTGGGAGAGACTGCGGACGCCGCACGCTGGGCCGAGCGCGCGGC
>JBGTBK010000289.1:0-4448 GCA_041749355.1 Sandaracinobacter sp.
GCGCGGACCGCTGCGTGGAGGCCGCCGGCAAGGCGGAGCATGAGGGCGTCGGCCTGCGGGTCGCCGGGCCAGCTGTCGAGATGGCGGCCAAGCGGTGTTGCCGGGTCGAGCCGATCTGCGACGAGGTTGCACAGGAGGGCGGTGAAGGGCGAGCCGAGCTCGGCGCACCAATGGGCCTGCCAGCGGGCATGGGCGCGGAAGGGGGTTTCCGTGTCGGCCGGATTGCCGCCGGTTCCGGTCACTTGAACCTGTAGGTGATCCGGCCCTTGGTCAGGTCGTAAGGGGTGAGTTCGACGAGCACTTCGTCTCCGGTCAGCACGCGGATGCGGTTCTTGCGCATCTTGCCGGCGGTGTGGCCGAGGATTTCATGGTCGTTTTCGAGCTTCACCCGGAACATCGCGTTGGGGAGCAGTTCGACGACCGTGCCCCGCATTTCGAGAAGTTCTTCCTTGGGCATGGGCTGGCTGGCTGACCTTTGTGGAGGGGGCAGGCCTTGGCATGCCCCGGGACAACATGGGCGCGCCATGCCCCAAGAGAAACGCGGATTCAAGCCTGAGGAGCTTTTGTCGGATTCGTGCAATGCAGGCCAGCGGCTCGCTTCTAGTTTCCCGGCGACAGGGTCGGACCTGTTGCATTCGGGACGGGAGACAGGCGTTTGCTGCGGGCCGTTTTGGTTGGATTCCTGCTGGGCTTTGCGCTGGTCGGCGTGCTCCGCCTGGCGCAACCCGACGATGTCGGCCCGCAGCTGACATCGGGGCGGTTGCTGCATCGGGGTGCGGCGGTGGACCATGTGCGGTTGGATCCGCTTGTTGAGTCGCCCTGCCGGATGGTACGGCAGGACAGGCCGATCCTGATCTGATTGCAGGCCGAAGGGCCCTTGTTCAGAGCCCGAAGATCTGGGCCATCCGGTAGCGGCCGGCGGGCTTTTGGGCGAGCCAGCGGGCTGCGCGAACGGCGCCTTTTGCAAAGATGTCGCGACCCTCGGCCAGATGGGCGAGTTCGATGCGTTCGCCCTCTCCGGCAAGAAGCACCCGGTGGTCGCCGGCGGCCGAGCCGCCGCGCAGGGTTGCAAAGCCGATCCCGCCTGCGCGCCTGGGCCCGGCCGTTTCCTCGTGGGGGGGCAGTCGCAGGGTTTCGAGCGGAGCGCCGCGGCCGCGGGCGGCGGCCTCGCCGAGGAAAAGGGCTGTGCCCGAGGGCGCATCGACCTTGTGGCGGTGATGCAGTTCGGCAATCTCGATGTCCCAGCCGGTGTCGAGCGCGCGGGCGGCCTGTTCGACGAGGGCTGCGAGCAAGGTCACGCCAAGCGAGGTGTTGGCGGCCTGCAGGACCGGGATGTGGACTGCGGCCTCGTCGATCGCGGCATGGTGTTCGGGGCCGAGACCTGTTGTGCCGACGAGGATTGCGGCCTTGCCGTCCATTGCGGCGCGCAGATGTTCCTGGAGGGCTGCCGGAGTCGTGAAGTCGATCAGCACGTCGGCCTTGTGGGCGACGGGGGCTGCATTGGCGCAGACGATGAGGCCATCGCCGATGACATTGCCGCACATCGGGTGGCCGGGGCGCTCGACTCCGCCGGCAAGCCAGCAGTCGGCTGCTGCCTGCACTTCCGCTATGATGGCCTGGCCCATGCGGCCGCCTGCGCCCAGAACGCCGATCCTGATCATGGCTGTGCTCCTTGAGGGGTGGACAGGTGCTTGAACGGCGCGGCGTTGGCAAGTGTCGGGGTTGCGGTTGGCGGGCCTGCGTGCTGAAACGGCTGCCATGAAAAATCCTGCTGCCCGTGTGGCTCCCCTTTCGCTGGCCGCCTTTTTGGCCCTTCTGCTGTCGACCCCGGCGCTTGCCGCAGTCGAGCGCTACACTATCCTGACGTCCAGCCGGACGGTTGGCACGCTGGTGGCGGACGGGACGGGCGACACGACGCGGATCACCTATGACTACAAGAACAATGGGCGCGGACCGACGATCGCCGAGACGGTGACGGTGAACGCGGCCGGGCTGCCCATTGCCTGGACGGTGACAGGGGCGACGACCTTCGGGAGCAAGGTGGACGAGCGCTTCAGCCTGACGGGGGCAAAGGCGAGCTGGCAGGATGCGACCGGCCCGGGGACGGCCGAGGTGAAGGGGTCGAGCCTGTATGTGGCGCAGAGTGCGAGCCCCTGGGCGCTGTCGCTCTATGCCCGGGCGCTGGCGAAGGCGGGCGGGCGCCTGCCCGCGCTGCCGGGTGGGGAGCTGAAGCTGGCGCAGGTGGGCGCGCTGGAGCTGAAGGGACCAGCCGGCGCAGTTCCGGTGACGGCGCACACGGTGACGGGAATCGGGATGGAGCCCGACACGCTGTTCCTGGACGCTCAGCAGCGGATGGTTGCCTATGCGACGCCCGATTTCATCGTGGTGCGCGAAGGGCTGGAGACGCACGAAGAGCGGCTTCGCGGGCTGGTGGCCGAATGGGACACCAAGCGGCTGACGGGATATCAGACGGCGTTGGCGAAGCGGCCGGCAGGTGACCTGAGGGTTGCCAATGTGCGGATCTTCGACCCTGAGCGCATGTCGCTGTCGGCGCCGTCCTCGGTGCTGGTGCGGGGCAACCGGATCGTGGCGGTGGAGGCGGCGGACAAGCGTGCGCCTGGCGAGACGGTGGTGGACGGGGCCGGTGGCACGCTGCTGGCGGGGCTGCACGAGATGCATGCGCACCTCGGCCAATCGGACGCGCTGCTGAACCTGGTGGCGGGGATCACCACGGTGCGCGACATGGGCAATGACGACCCTGTGCTGGACGGGCTGGTGAAGCGCATCGAGGCGGGCGAACTGGCCGGGCCGAGGGTGGTGCGGTCGGGCTTCATCGAGGGCAAGAGCAAGACCAACGCGCAGGCGACCGTGGTGGTGGACAATGAAGCCGACGCGGTGAAGGCGGTGCAGGACGCCGCGAAGAAGGGCGTGTTCCAGATCAAGATCTACACCAGCATCAACCCGACCTGGGTTCCGGCGATGATTGCGGAAGCGCACCGGCTGGGGCTGCGGGTGGCCGGGCATGTGCCGGCCTTCACCACGACCGACGCGATGCTGGAAGCGGGCTATGACGAGATCACCCATTCCAACCAGCTGATGCTGAACTGGGTGCTGAAGGAGGGCGACGACACGCGCACGCTGTTGCGCATCACGGCGCTGAAGCGCTTCGGTGACTATGACCTGGCAAGCCCGGCTGCGGCGAAGACCATCGGGCTGATGAAGTCGACCGGGGCCGCGCACGACCCGACGCTGGTGATCATGGAGCTGGCGACCAGGGGCCGCAAAGGGAGCTTTCCGCCCGGCGCTGCCGACTGGGCCGCGCACATGCCTGTCGGGATTCAGCGGGACCTGAAGCAGCCGCTGCTGGACATCCAGTCGGCCGAGGATGATGCGGCCTACAAGGGTGCGTTCGACACGACGCTGGAGGTGATGCGCAAGCTGAATTCGCAAGGAACCCTGATCGTGCCGGGGACCGACCTTGGCGGCAGCTTCTGGCTGCACCGGGAGATGGAGCTGTACACGCAGGTGGGGATGTCGAATGCGCAGGTGCTGAGGCGGGCGACCTGGGACATGGCGCGCTATCTGAAGCGGGGTGCCGATTTTGGGGCTGTTCGGCCGGGGCTGGTGGCGGACTTCCTGCTGCTGCCCGGCGACCCGGTTGCCGACATCAAGGCGATCAAGCGGATCGCGATGGTGGTGAAGGACGGCACGGTCTATTTCCCGGAACAGGCCTATCGGATGGTTGGCATCAAGCCCTTTGCGGCAGCGCCTGCGGTTTCCGGGGCGGGTTTCCGGAACTGAGATGGCGAATCGCCGGATCGTCATCCTGACGGGCGCCGGCGTTTCGGCCGAATCCGGGGTGCCGACCTTTCGCGGGCCTGATGGCCTGTGGGAGGGACACCGTGTTGAGGATGTGGCGACTCCGGAGGCCTTTGCGCACAATCCGCGGCTGGTGCAGACCTTCTATGACCAGCGGCGCGTGGCGCTGGGGCAGGTGGAGCCCAATGCGGCGCACCGGGCGCTGGCGCGGCTGGACGCGGAGTGGCGGCAAGAGCTTCTGCTGGTGACACAGAATGTGGACGACCTGCACGAGCGGGCGGGCTCGAAGCGGCTGATCCACATGCATGGAGAGCTGAAATCGGCCTGGTGCACGGCGTGTGATGCGCGGCATTTCTGGGAGGGCTCGCTGCTGGACTGGCCGCCGTGCCCGACCTGCGGCGCGGCGGGGCAGATGCGGCCCGACATCGTGTGGTTCGGAGAGATGCCCTATGCGATGGGGCAGATCGAGCGGGCGGTGATGGCGTGCGACCTGTTCGTCAGCATCGGCACCTCGGGCAATGTCTATCCGGCGGCAGGCTTTGTCGACCTGGCGGCCCGGGCGGGGGCGCGGACGCTGGAGCTGAACCTTGACCCGTCGATGGCGAGCCGCCGGTTCGACGAGAGCCGGC
>JBGTBK010000290.1:0-3230 GCA_041749355.1 Sandaracinobacter sp.
CGCGCGGGCCAACTGCCCCAAGGCCCCGGTTCTGGCGCTGACTCCGCGCGGGCCGCGGTTGACGCAGGGCCGGGTGCGGGCACTGGCCGATGGGCCGGGCGTTACCCTGCTGTGCGGGCGATTCGAGGGATTCGACGAGCGGATCTTTGCCGGGCGCGGCGTGGAGCCTGTTGCCATTGGCGACTTTATCCTGTCGGGCGGGGAGGTTGCGGCGATTGCGCTGGTGGATGCTTGCGTCAGGCTGCTTCCTGGCGTAATGGGCGCCGCTTCCAGCGGGGACGAGGAGAGCTTCGAAAGCGGCCTTCTCGAATATCCGCATTACACCCGACCTGCCGTGTGGGAGGGACATGGAATTCCGGAGGTCCTGACCTCTGGCGACCATGGGAAGATCGAGGCTTGGCGCAAGCGCCGGGCCGTCGAGGACACGAGGCTATGGCGGCCTGACCTGCTGACGGACTGATCCCTAAAGGGACCGGGCCCGAGGCATCCGCCCTCTGGCGAGTTCAACCTGCCCGCATACAAGGGCATGGGGCGGTTCGGTGTTGGCCGGGCCTGCACCCGATGGAGTGAAGAATGAATCTGCTGCAGACGATCGAAGCCGAACAGGTTGCCAAGCTGAAGGCACAGCGCCCCGTTCCCGAATTCCGCGCCGGCGACACGCTGCGCGTTGGCGTGAAGGTGAAGGAAGGCGAGCGCACCCGCGTTCAGCAGTTCGAAGGCGTGTGCATTGCACGCTCGAACAAGAGCATCGGGTCGAGCTTCACGGTTCGCAAGATCAGCTTCGGCGAGGGCGTGGAGCGCGTGTTCCCGCTGTATTCGCCGGTGATAGAATCCATCGAGGTGGTTCGTCGTGGCGCCGTGCGCCGGGCGAAGCTCTATTATCTGCGTGGCCGGTCGGGCAAGTCGGCCCGGATCGCCGAGCGCCGCGATGCGCGCCCGGTGGCGGCTGCTGTCGAGACGACCGAATCCTGATGTCAGGCCCCGCTGGCGCGATCCCCGCGCCGGCGACCGGCGTGATCGGGCATGATGCGAGCGGGGGCGTTCATCGCTTCCCGCTCCGCGTCTATTTCGAGGACACCGATTTTTCGGGCGTGGCCTATCACGCCAACTATCTGCGCTGGATGGAGCGGGCGCGGAGCGATCTGCTGCGCGTGCTTGGGATCGACCAGCGCAGCGCCTTTGAGAGCGGAGAGGGCGTCTATGCTGTGGCTGACCTTGCGATCCGCTATCGCAGCCCTGCGCGGCTGGACGATGACCTTCTGGTGGAAACGCGCTGCGTGGCGCTGGGCGGGGCAAGCGTGACCATGGACCAGCGGGTTCTGCGGGGCGCCGATCTTCTGGCCGAAGCAACCGTTCGGGCCGGGTTTCTGACCCCCGGGGGCCGGCCGCGGCGGCAGCCTGCCGACTGGCTGGAGCGCTTCGGCCGGTTGATGCCTGAGGGCAGGCACGGCTGAAGCCTTCGGGAAAGCCTTGAGCGGGGCCGTTCACTTCCCGTAAAGCCCTGCTACCTAATTCGGGGGCTCGATCCGCGCCCCTTTCGGAGAAGCAGTTGGACAAGCTGATGCTGAGTACGGCGGAGACCATGTCTCCCCATTCCTTTTCGGTTTGGGCGCTGTTCCTGCAGGCGGACATCGTGGTGAAGGCCGTGATGGTCGGGCTGCTGCTGGCGTCTGTCTGGAGCTGGGCGATCATCTTCGAGCGGTCGCGCAGGCTGCGCGTGATCGATGCCGAGGCCGAAGCTTTCGAGCAGCGCTTCTGGAAGGCGAAGACGCTGGACGAGTTGCAGGCGACCAAGGGAACGCATCCCACCGCCGACCTGTTCCGCGCCGGGATGGACGAGTGGCAGGCGAGCGTGGAGGGCCGCGCCAACATCGACCGCGAAGGCGTGCGCGCGCGGCTGCACACGGTGATGGCAGCCTCCATCGACCGGAGCATCTCGGACTTGTCGGACCGGCTGAACATTCTGGCGACCATCGGCTCGGTTTCGCCCTTCGTGGGGCTGTTCGGCACGGTCTGGGGGATCATGCGGGCCTTCATCGCGATCGGCGCGACCCAGAACACCAGCCTCGCCGTGGTGGCGCCGGGCATTGCCGAGGCGCTGTTCGCGACCGCGATCGGGCTGTTCGCGGCCATCCCGGCGGTGATCGGCTACAACCGGCTGCTGCACCGGATCGACCGGCTGGAAGACCGGCTGCAGGGGTTTTCCAGCGCCTTCCACGCCCTGATGTCGCGCGAACTGGACGGGGTGCGGTGAGCTGGGTGGCGCGTTATTCCAAGGGCGCTGCCCCTGGACCCTGGCAGGGAAGTGACTTCCCTGCACCCACGATTTTGGCTGCGGCGCATTTCGGCCGGCCTGGGCGCGCGCCGATGGGCGGCTTGTTGCGCCTGCGGCGCGGGGGTGTTCGCGCCGAAGGCGCAATGAAACGGATGCGGTCGTTGGCTGAGGCTGGCCGGATTGCATCAAGGCAAAGTCCGTGGGTGCAGGGCATTCAATGCCCTGCCGGGGTGAAGGGGCAGAGCCCCTTCGAAAACCTCTGATGGCGATGGGCATGGGCGGAAGCCGGCGGGGCCGGCGGCGGCAGCCGATGGCGGACATCAACGTGACGCCGATGGTGGACGTGATGCTGGTGCTGCTGATCATCTTCATGGTGGCAGCGCCGCTTCTGGTGACGGGCGTTGCCGTCGACTTGCCGAAGACCAGCGCCAAGGCCCTGCCGAGCGACATCGAGCCAATTTCCGTGACCATCGACGCCCAGGGGCGGCGCTCCATCGGGGATGAGGCGATGAGCGATGCCGCTTTTGCCGCGCGGCTGACGGCGCTGCACGAAGCGCGGGGCGCGGATGCGCGGGTGGTGATCCGGGCGGATTCGGCGCTTCCCTATGGCGAGGTCGCAGCGCTTCTGGCCGATGTGACCGGGACAGGGTTCACGAAGGTGGCGCTGGTGAACCAGCCGCAGAACCCTGAGGCGCCGAACCCCAAGGGACGGCAGGGATGACGGAGGGCCGGGCGATCGGTGTGGCGGCGGCGCTGCATATCGCGCTTCTGCTTGCGCTGTCGCTGAGTTTGTCTGCGAGGCGGGACACTGACCCCGAGCAGGATGTGACGCCGATCGAGTTTGTCGAGATTTCCGACGTGGCAAGGGTGACGACGCCGCCCAAGCCGAGCATGGACGCTGCCCCGCAGGAGCCGGAGCCGCTGGCGGCCGCCGACGAGATGCCGCAGGCGCCGC
>JBGTBK010000291.1:0-3353 GCA_041749355.1 Sandaracinobacter sp.
CGGGCGGCGCGTTCGAACTGGTCGGTGCCGGCATCGGCTGACAGCAGGCTGCGGGCGGCCTGCGTGGCGGCCGGGGTGCCGATGGCGGCCACCCTTGGCGGGGGATACGACCCGGATGTGGTGCGGCTGGGCCTTCGCCACGCCCGGAGCCTGCTGACGCTGGCGGGGCTCCCCGCTCCAGCCATGCACTGAAGACATGCGGACTGGTTGAAAAAGCATCTTGGACGCGCGCGCGGCGCAGGCGTAAGGTTCGGGCCAAACAAGACCAGCACGAAAGCGAGTTTGAATGGCAACAGCCGCGAAGGAGCCATCGGCGGGCAACGGGGCCCGGGTGGAAACGGTGCAGCGGGAATCGGTCGTTGTGCGCTTTGCCGGGGATTCCGGCGACGGCATGCAGCTGACAGGCGGGCAGTTCACCTTGTCGACCGCGCTTGCCGGCAATGACCTGGCCACCTTCCCCGATTTCCCGGCCGAGATCCGGGCGCCGCAGGGCACGATGTTCGGGGTTTCGGCCTTCCAGATCCACTTCGGCTCCAGCCGGATCGACACGGCCGGCGACCAGCCCGACGTGCTTGTGGCGATGAACCCGGCCGCGCTGAAGACCAACCTGCCCTCGCTTCGCAAGGGCGGGCTGGTGATTGCCGACACCGGCGAGTTCGGGACCCGAAACCTGCAGAAGGCGCATTATGCGGCAAACCCGCTGGAGGACGGCAGCCTTGCCCCCTACCAGCTGCTCGCCTTCGACATTTCGAAGCAGACGCTGGAATCGGTCAAGGAGTTCGGCCTCGGCAACAAGGACGCGCTGCGCTGCAAGAACATGTGGACGCTGGGCCTGGCGCTGTGGATGTTCGGCCGCAAGCGGGCGCCGGTGATCGACTGGCTGAAGGTGAAATTCGGCTCGAACGAGCTGCTGCGCGAGGCGAACATCGCGGCGCTGAACGCCGGCCACGCCTATGGCGAGACGGCCGAGCTTTCGGGGCCGCTGAAGCAGTTCCGGCTGGAGCCGGCCGAGGCCGAGCCCGGCCTCTATCGCACCATCACCGGCGCCGACGCGCTGGCGCTGGGGCTGGTGGCGGGCGCCAAGCTGTCGGGGCTGCCGATGTTCTTCGGCGGTTATCCGATCACGCCGGCGTCTGCGATCCTGCACGCGCTTGCCCGGCTTCGCGAGTTCGACGTGACCACATTCCAGGCCGAGGACGAGATCGCGGCCATCGGCGCAACGATCGGCGCGGCCTATGCCGGCAACCTTGCCGTCACCTCCTCGTCGGGCCCGGGCATCGCGCTGAAGTCCGAGGCGATGGGGCTTGCGGTGATGACCGAGTTGCCGCTGGTGATCATCAACTCGCAGCGGGGTGGTCCGTCGACCGGCCTTCCGACCAAGACCGAGCAGTCGGACCTGTATCAGGCCGTCTATGGCCGCAACGGCGACTGCCCGATGCCGGTGATCGCGGCGCGGTCCCCATCGGACTGTTTCGATGTCGCGATCGAGGCCTGCCGGATTGCGCTGGAGTATATGACCCCGGTGATGCTGCTGACCGACGGCTACATCGCCAACGCGGCCGAGCCCTGGAAGGTGCCCGAGGCGCATGACTACACGCCCTTCCCCGTGCACTTCCACGAGGACATGCCCGAAAGCGGCAAGCTGAACCCCTATCTGCGTGACCCGGAGACCTTGAAACGGGTGTGGGTGAAGCCGGGGACGCCGGGGCTGATGCACCGCATCGGCGGCATCGAGAAGAGCTACGACACCGGCAACATCGACTATTCCGACACCAATCACCAGAAGATGACCGACACGCGCAAGGCGAAGATCGACGGCGTTGCCCGGACGATCCCGCTGCAGGCGGTGGAAGTTGGGAACGACCATGGCCCCCTCGTGGTGGTCGGCTGGGGCTCCACCTATGGCCCGATCCGGCAGGCGGTCGAGCATGTGCGCAACCAGGGGCATGACGTGGCGCATATCCACATCCGCCACATCTGGCCCATGCCTTCGAACCTCGGTGCGCTGCTGAAGGTCTATGACAAGGTTCTGGTGCCGGAAATGAACACCGGCCAGTTGAAGACCCTGCTGCGCGACCAGTTCCTGGTCGACGCAAAGCCGCTGAACAAGGTGTCGGGCCAGCCCTTCCGCATCGCGGAAATCGAGGCGGCCATATTGGGGATGCTGAACCAATGAACGAAGTGACCAAGATCGCACCCGCCACCAAGCCCGACGACTGGGCGTCGGACCAGGAGGTCCGCTGGTGCCCCGGCTGCGGGGACTATGCCATCCTGAAGGCGGTGCAGCGCACCATGCCCGAGCTTGGCGCGGAACCGCACAACACCGTCTTCATCTCCGGCATCGGCTGCTCCAGCCGCTTCCCCTATTATCTGGAGACCTACGGCTTCCACACCATCCACGGCCGGGCGCCGACCATCGCGACCGGCGTGAAGCTCGCCAACCCCGAGCTCGACGTTTGGATCATCACCGGCGACGGCGACGGATTGAGCATCGGCGGCAACCACATGCTGCACCTCGTCCGCCGCAACCTTGACTGCCAGGTTCTGCTGTTCAACAACGAGATCTACGGCCTCACCAAGGGGCAATATTCGCCCACCTCGCGCACCGGCACCCGCTCGCCAACCTCGCCGGCGGGATCGCTGGAGCGGCCGGTGAAGCCCTGTGCCTTTGCGCTGGGCGCCGGCGGGCGGTTTGTTGCGCGCACCATCGACACCGCGCAGAAGCACATGCCCGAGGTGCTGAAGCGGGCCTACACCCACAAGGGCACAAGCTTTGTCGAGATCTACCAGAATTGCGTGGTCTACAACGACGGCGTGTTCGAGCAGTTCACCGACAAGAAGTCGGCCGCGACGACGCAGATCTGGCTGGAAGACGGCAAGCCGATGCTGTTCGCCAATGGTTCCAAGGGCTTGCACCTGAACCGCGAGACGCTGCGCCTCGAGGTGGTGGATGTGGTCGACGGCGACACCAGCGAAGTGATCGTGCACGACGAGACCAACAAGGCGGTCGCCTCGATGCTGATCGACATGCCTTTCCCCGAATTCCCGGTGGCGCTGGGCGTGCTTTACTGCGACCCTGCCACCAGCTTCGACCAGGCGATGGAGGAGCAGGAGGTGAAGGTGGTCGGCGACAAGGTTGCCGACTTCAACGCCCTTCTGCGGCGCGGTCAGAGCTGGGAAGTGAAAGGCGAGCGCTGAACCGGCGGGTCGGACGGTCGGGCAGTGAAGGGGCCTGCTGTGCGAAATGGGGCTGAAGGGCTGCTTAGCCGCCGCGCTGTTCTGGGCGGTGCGGCGGCCATAGCAGCGGCGCCGCTTTTGGCGCGGGCGCAACAGCCGCAGGGCAAGGCGAACCC
>JBGTBK010000292.1:0-8464 GCA_041749355.1 Sandaracinobacter sp.
GACCCGGTCAGCCGCCTCTGGCGCGCCAAGCGAATGGCGCAGCGCCATGGCAAGGCTGAGCACCGAGGCGCAGGGGTTGGCGATGCCCTGCCCGGCAATGTCGGGCGCCGAACCGTGAATCGGCTCATAGAGCCCAGGACGCCCAGCTTCGCCCAGCGCCGCCGACGGCAGCATCCCCAGCGAGCCGGTGGACATGGCGGCAAGGTCCGACAGAAGGTCGCCGAACAGGTTGTCGGTCAGGATGATGTCGAACTGCGTGGGCGCCTTCACCAGCTGCATCGCGCAATTGTCGGCATACATGTGGCTGAGCGCGATGTCGGGATAGCGCTCGGCCTGAAGCCGGGTCACCTCCTCGCGCCACAACACGCCCGATTCCATCACATTGGCCTTCTCGACCGAGCAGACCCGGCCTGTCCGTCCGCGCGCAAGCTCGAACGCGGTTGTCGCAACCCGCCTGATCTCGCTGGTCGTGTAGCTCTGCGTGTTGAAACCCCGGCGCTGCCCGTCCGCCAGCGTCTCGATGCCGCGCGGCTCGCCGAAATAGACCCCGCCGACCAGCTCGCGCACGAACAATATGTCCAGCCCCTCGATCACTTCGGGCTTCAGGGTGGAGGCCGAAGCAAGCGCCGCAAAGCAGCGCGCCGGCCTGAGGTTTGCAAACACGTTCATCGCGCCACGCAGGCGCAGCAACCCAGCTTCGGGCCGGATATCGTAAGAAACGCCCGCCCATTGGGGGCCGCCAACCGCGCCCATCAGAACAGCCGTCGAGGCAAGCGCAGCGGCCTCGGTCTCGGCAGTCAATGGAACACCGTGCGCGTCGATCGAGGCGCCGCCGAACAGGCCTTCGGAAATGGTCAGGCCCGGCAGTGCAAGCGCGTCCAGCACCCGCCGGCTTTCGGCCGTCACTTCCGGTCCGATGCCGTCGCCAGGGAGGAGAAGCAGGCTGCTCATCGCGCTGCGGCCCCCCGCACCCAGGGCCGATTCCCGTCGATCCGCGCTTCGTGTGCCGCAATCGCAGCCGCCGAGCCCTCGGTGATTCCGATCTCGTCCAGCCCGTTCAACAGGCAATGCTTTCGGAACGGATCGATCGGGAATTCGAAACGGTCCTGGTAGGGCGTTGTCACCACCTGGTTTTCAAGGTCGATGGTGATCGGCTGCCCTTCGGCGGCAACCGCCATCAGCCGGTCCACGGCCTCTTGCGGCAGCGCCACCAGAAGCAGGCCGTTCTTGAAGCTGTTGCCCGAGAAGATGTCGGCAAAGCTCGGCCCGATCACGGCACGAAAGCCCAGGTCCATCAGCGCCCAGGGCGCATGTTCCCGGCTGGAACCACAGCCGAAATTGGCGCCGGCAATCAGGATCGGCGCGCCGCGGTTCTCGGCCCGGTCGAACAGATTTTCCGGGTCCTCGCGCAGCGCCGCAAAGGCGCCGCGCCCCAGCCCGTCGCGCGTCACCGCCTTCAGGAAGCGCGCCGGGATGATCACGTCGGTGTCGACATTGGCGGCGCCGTACGCAACGGCGCGGCCGGTGATGGTGGAAATTGCCTGCATGCCCCGGGGATAGGGGAAGTTGGCAGCGCGGGAAAGGCCCGCGGCCCGCCGATCAGCTGTCGGCGAACCGGCGGATCAGGTTGTGGTAAAGCCCCGTCAGCCGAACGACCTCCGGGTTCTGCAGCCCCTGCGATGCGGCAAGCGCCTGCACCGACTGGTCGAGGTCGAACAGCAGCGCCCGCTCGCCATCGTCGCGGACCATGCTTTGCAGCCAGAAGAAGCTCGCCAGCCTTGTGCCCGCGGTTACCGTCTCCACCCGGTGCAGGCTTTTCGCCGGATAGAGGATCATGTGGCCAGCCGGCAGCTTCACGGCCTGCGCGCCATAGCTGTCCTCGATCAGAAGCTCTCCGCCCGCATAGCTGTCTGGCTCCGACAGGAACAGGGTGGCCGACAGGTCGGTTCGGATGCGCACCGAAGTTCCCGGCACCGGCCGAATCGCATTGTCCACATGCAGGCCGAAACCTTCGCCCGGGCCATAGCGGTTGAACAGCGGCGGGAAGGTCTTCAGCGGCAGCGCTGCCGACACGAACAGCGGACTGCGGGCGAGTGCATCCAGCACGCGCTCGCCCAGCGCTCGCGCAAGCGGGGTTCCTTCGGGCAACTGCCGGTTGTGCTTCACCCTGCCGGATTGGGCGCCCGCGGTGACACCCCCATCCACCCAGTCGGCCGCCTCCAGCGCCGCGCGCATCTCGGCCGCCTCGGCGCTGGCAAGGATGTCGGGAATGGCAAGCAGCATGGGGGGTCTTTCGAACGGCAGCGGGCGATCAGAAGGTGAAGCTCGCCGACAGGAGCGCCGAGCGCCCGGGCGCGACATAGGTGAATGGCGTGCCACTGCGATAGATGGCGTCGTAGATGTCCTCGTCCGCTATGTTGAGCACGTTCAGGCGCAGTTCCAGGTCCTCGGTCACGCGCCAGCGCGCCATCGCATCGAACCGCCAATAGGGCGCGAGCGAAGCGTTGCCGGCGACAGTGTTGCCACCATAGCGCCGCCCGGAGTGGAAGACCTGCCCGCCCAGCTGCACCCCATCGAAAATCTCGTAGGTCGCAAGCAGGCTGGCGCTGTGCTTCGGCACATTCGGGAACCGCCCGCCCACCTCGCTCGCATTGGTCGATTCGATCACGCGCGCATCGATGAAGCTGTAGCCGCCGAACAGGGCCAGCTTGTCGGTCGCATTGCCGGCCACGCCCAGCTCGAAGCCCTGGCTACGCTGCTTGCCCTCCAGCACCAGGACGCCGGCCGTGACGGGATCGTTCACCCGCGCGTTGGTCTTCTCGATGCGGAAGGCGGCCGCGCTCAGCAGCAGGTTGCCGGCGCCCGGTGTCCATTTCGCCCCGGCCTCCAGGCTTCGGTTGCGCTCGGGATCGAGGTTGACCGTCGAGGCCGCGAGCCCGCCATAGGAGACCCCATTGCCGTCGATCTGCTCGCCCGACGGGTTCGACGAGGTCGCCCAGGCGACATAGAGGCTGAGTGGCTCGACCGGCTTCCAGGTGAGCGCTGCGTTCCAGTTCACGAAGCTGGTGGACTGGGACAGCCGGGTCACCACCCCCGCGGCAGACCGTCCTTCCTGCCGGATGTCGTACGCGTCGAAGCGCGCGCCGCCTGTGAAGCTCACCTGTTCGCCAAGCCGGATGGTGTCGAGCAGATAGACCGCCATGGTGTCGACTTCGGCCTTGGTGCGCGCGCCGGAGAGGGTGCGAACCAGGGGCCAGGGCTGGTTCGCATCCGGCGCGAAGATCAGCTGCGTGATCGGGATTGCCGGCACGATGACTTCGCCCACCGTTTCCGACTGGGCAAAGGCAAAGGGCTGGTTTTCCACCGACTCCCGGGAAATCTCGACTCCTGCGACCAGCGTATGAGACAGCGCACCGCTGTCGAAGCGCAGCGTCGCCTGGCTCACATTGGCAAGCGTTTCGGCAACCGCGTTGCGGTTCTTGGGGTTCGCCCGCACCGTCCACAGCGCCGGGTCGGCATTGCTCAGATCGGGCCGCTCGGGTGCCGAGGCGATATAGCTGTTGCGCACCCGGCCCCAGCGGGTCTGGCTCATCAGGGTCAGCATCTCGTTCGGTTCGGCGGTGATCCGGCCGGTCACGATGTCGGATCGGGTCTCCGAAAAGTCGCGGGTGTTGAGCCCATAGAATTTGTCGCGGATGCCGGCAATCGGCTGCTGGGTGCGGCTGTCGAAGGGGATGCCCCAGTCCGGCAGGCCGTCGGTTGTCAGATGGTAATATTCGAAGTTGAGGTCGATCTTGTCCGTCGGTTTCAGCAGCAGCGCGGCGGCAAGTCCCCAGCGACGGTTCCACACCTCGTCGCGGCCGGCGACTTCGGCATCGTGCCAAAGGCCATTCAGCCGCAGAACCACCTTGGGGGTCAGCACGCGGTTCGCATCAACCGTGAACCGGCGTGTCTTGTCGGTGCCCAATGTCGCGTCGGCGGTCACGAAGTTGCCGGCGGCCGGCTGCTTCGACACGATATTGACCGCGCCGCCCGTGGTGCCGCGCCCGCCGATGGTGGAGGCAGGGCCTTTAAGCACTTCGATCTGCTCGACCGCGAAAATCTCCCGGCTCACCACGCCGGGATCGCGCTGGCCATCGATATAGACATCGTTGCGCGCCTCGAAACCACGGATGAACACCCGGTCGCCGAAGGCATTGCCGCCTTCCCCGGTGCCAAGCGTGATGCCCGGCTGGGTTCGCACCAGGTCCCGCACGGACAGCGCGCCCAGGTCATCGATCACCTGGCGCGGGATTGCCGTCACGGTGCGCGGCGTGTCGCGCAGCGGCTCGGTCAGCCGGGCATTGCCCGACCGGTCGATCTTGTAGGGGGCATCGGGATCGGCGTTCGGATTGGCAGCTACCCGGTCAGCCGTGACCACGATGGTTGCAGATACAGCCTGGTCGCCCGCTTCGGCCTTCGCGGCGCCTGAAAACGCCGCGCTGACTGCCAGACCGAGCGTCGCTGCACGGGCAAGCGGCCGGCGCAAGGTCAGGGGGCGGCTTGCGCCGAAGCGGGAGGAGTGGTCGGAAGCGGGCATTGGCGGAGAAGCTTTCTGCAATTGCGAGTCGATTGCATCTAGCTATTGAGATTCATTCTTGGTTGCAACTGCGAATGCGGCTGCAACGCCCGACCCATGAAGCCGGCACATGAAAAAAGCCGCCGCCCGGGGCGGGCGGCGGCTCGAAATCCGAAAGGGGGCCAGCTGTCAGGCTCGCCCGAAGCAGGGCTCAGGCGGCTTCGTCAGCCTCTGCTGCAAGCTCTGCTTCGGCCAGTTCGGCCTTGTGCGTCTCGTAGCGGGAGATCGCGGCCATCACCATCGCCTCGGCACCCGTCACATCCACATGGCGGCCGACCTTGGCCCATTTGCCCTTCTCCAGATCCTTGTAGTGCTGGAAGAAGTGCCCGATCTGCTCGATCAGAACGGGGGGCAGGTCGGTGTAGTTCTTCACGTTCGAATAGAAGGGGTGAAGCTTGTCCACCGGAACGGCCAGGATCTTCTCGTCGCCGCCAGCTTCGTCTTCCATCAGGATCGCGCCCACAGGGCGCACCCGGATCACAGCACCAGGCACCACGGCATGGGGGCCGATCACGATCACGTCGATCGGATCGCCGTCTTCCGACAGGGTGTGCGGAATGAACCCGTAATTGCCGGGATAGTACATGGCCGTGTGCAGGAAGCGGTCCACGAACATGGCACCCGACGACTTGTCGAGTTCATACTTGACCGGAACGCCGCCCATCGGAATCTCGATGATGGCGTAAAGGTCCTTGGGCGCATTTTCCCCGGTGGGGATCTTGGTGATATCCATGGTTCGCCCTTGGTGGGCGAAGCGGCGCACGTCAAGCCAAACTAGGGTTACAGCCACTGCCGAAAGCCGGGGCGAGGCCGGTGATCCCGGCCCCGCCACCGCTCAGAAGCGCACCCGACCGGTGATCCCGAAGGTCCGCGGCTCACCCTGGAATTCCAGGAACAGCTGGTTGGCCGATGCACTGATCCCCTGCGCAACACCACGGAAAGTGCCCGAACCCTGCAACGGCATGTCGGCCCCGATCTGGAAATACTGCTTGTCGAACAGGTTCTGGCCCCACAGCTCGATCGACCATTTGCGGTCCTCGCTCGAGACCCCGATCCGGCCGTTGAACAGGATATAGGCCTCCTGGATCTTCTCGACATCGAGATCGGAGCCAGTGTTGACCGAATCCTGGAAGCGCCAGTCGAGATAGGCGAGGCCGCGCAGCCCGCTCGACCCAAGCCGGGGGGTCCACTGCGCCGATCCCGTCATGACATAGGGGGGCGCGTTGGAAATCTGCCGGCCGGGCAGCTGGAACAGCACAGGCGACAGCGGGCGGCCGTTCGTGCCCACAAGGTCGCGCTTGTAGTAGGTGTCTGTGTAGGTGAAGCCCGCCGTGAACGACACGTTCTCGATCGGGCTCGCGTAGAGTTCGATCTCGAGGCCTTCCGAGACAACCCCCGGCTGCAGCCGGTCCGGCGCGCAGCCGCCGGTCACCCCGGACCCATCACTGTCGGCGCCGTTCAGATCGTCGCGGCAGGCCTGGACGTTGGTGACTTCGAAGTTGACCCCGTTGAAGGTGTTAAGCTGGAAGTTGGAGAAATCCTGCTTGAAGATCGCGATGTTGGCCGAAAATCCGGGCCGCGAGAACTTGGCGCCGATCTCGAAGGCATCCACCGTTTCCGCTGCGAACTGCAGGTCGATCGCCTCGGGCCGGGCGTTGCCGACCGTGTTGGCCGGAAGCGCCAGCTGGCCGGCACAGGCCGCCTGCTGCGCAGCGCTGCCAGCGCTCGGGTTGCAGACGATATCGACGGCCGAGGTGTCGAGGTTGAAACCGCCGGCCTTGTAGCCGCGCGCCCAGCTTGCATAGACCATCAGGTCGTCGACCGGCTTCCAGCTGAGAACGACCGTTCCCGTCCATTCGCCCTCGCTGATCTTGGTGTCGGGGTCGCCACTGCTGAATCCGGGCCCGGCGGTCCCGTTGATCGCGCAGGGAACGCCGGCGGCGAAGCTGGCCGAGTTCCGCAGCGCCGCACACAGCGTGTTGTTGTTGTTGAACACGCTGTCGAGCGTCTTTTCCTCGCGCGTGTAGCGCGCGCCGACGGTCAGGCTCAGCCTGTCGGGCACGATTTCGAACACATTGTGCGTGAACAGGGCCCAGTTGGTGCTGTTGTGCTGGAAATAGGCCCCGGGCCCGACACCGGTTCCCGGCAGCCGCGCCGTGCCCGTCGCCGCCGCCAACCCGGCATAGCCCGGCCACACGGTCGCCGGCAGCGTGGTGCAGCGGGGCAGCGCCGGATTGAGCGAGGTCGGCGCGATCGCGGCCACGATCAGGCAGTCGCCATAGGCTTCGGAGTCCGCGCCGAAGGCGATGTTGTCCGTCACGCGCAGCTTCTCGTCCGAGTAGAAGCCGCCGACAAGCCAATCCAGCCGATCTTCGAACAGCGTGCCCTGCAGCCTGAGTTCCTGTGTGAAGGTCTTGAACCGGCGGTTCAGATCCGACCGCCCAAAGAAGTCGATGTTGTTGAAATCCGAATCCTGGCCCTGGCTGCCATCGAAGTCGCGATAGGCAGTGATCGAGGTGAGGCTGCCAAAGCCGAGGTTCCAGTTCACCTCGCCCGAAATGCCCCACTGGTCGATGTCGGACCGGAAATCCCGGTTGGGCGAGATCGCAACCTTGAACAGCTCGCCCGGCTGGATCTGCGAGCCGAGCCCGCGCAGGATCGGCAGCAGCGTGTTGGGCAGCTGGACGACATTGCCCTGCGCATCCCGCGCCAGCGAACGCGCGTCGCCAACAGCCGCTGCGCAGCACTGCTCGCGGTGCTTGGCATAGTCGCCGATCAGGCGGATCGAGACGTCGGCCGACGGCTCCCAATAGAGCTGGCCGCGCAGCAGCCAGCGGTCGCGATCGTTGAAGCTGCGATCCGACACAACATCCTCGACGAAGCCGTCGCGCTTGGTCCAGACGCCTTCCAGCTTGCCGGCCAGCTTGCCCTCGACCAGCTCGTAATTGACCCCGCCTTCCAGCCGGATATGGTTGTAATTGCCGTAAGTTCCCGCCCCATAGACATAATTCTCGAACGCAGGCTTCTTGGTGACCACATTGATCAGGCCGGCAGACGCGTTGCGACCGAAGAGCGTGCCCTGCGGCCCGCGCAGCACTTCCACCCGCTCGATCTCGCCCAGTTCGGAAAGGCCGGTCCCCGTGCGGCTGCGATAGACGCCATCGATGAACAGCGCGACCGAGCTTTCGATCCCGGGATTCTCGCCAACCGTGCCGACCCCGCGGATCCGCGCCGAGAAATTGACTTCGGAGGTGGCGCCCGACACCAGAAGCGACGGCGCAAGCTGGTTCAGCGCGCGGATGTCGGTGGTGCCCGAATTGGCGAGCTGCTCGCCGGAAATCGCACTGACAGCAATCGGCACGTCCGACAGGGCCTGGGCGCGCCGCGTTGCCGTCACGATGATGTCGCCACTGGTGGCCGGCGCTTCGACCGCGGCCTGCTCCTGGGCAAATGCGGCGGCCGGAAAAAGGCCAGATGCAACAAGCGCGATACCCGCGCACGACAGACGAAGTCCTTGGTTCATCATGTCCTCCCCACTGGCTTTGCGCCATTTGTGCAGCTTATACTGCGCACAATTTCTCGGCTGCGCAATCGGTTGCTGAGGCATTCCCGCGCTTGAAAATGGCCTGTTGCCCCCTGACCACAGCACCCCCCGCAACAGGCCACACTTGACTCCTGCCGCTCAAGCCGGAATCTGGAACAGAACAGGAACAAATATGCAGCCCGAGTCGTCCCTCGCTGGCCCGGCAGCCCCTCCCCTCTTGTCGGGCGGAGCCGCCGTGCCCGCCGTGCCCCCACACACCCCCTCCCCGGCCGATCCGGCCGAACCCGGCCGCCTGCACGAAC
>JBGTBK010000293.1:0-3460 GCA_041749355.1 Sandaracinobacter sp.
GACCCCGGGCCGGGCGGCCGCCGCCGCAAGCACATCCGCGGTCATCTGCTCCAGCGCCGGCAAGGGCGCGCCATCGTCCCCGCCCCGCGCATTCAGCATCACCAATATGTGCGCCTTGGGCGCACCGGGTTGCCAGACCGGGTCCCAGTGCTGCGCCCGGTTGTCCAGGATGTCGTCGCCAAGGATCGGCGCGCGCACCGCCATGCCATCGATGAACTCGTCGGGCATGCCGCGCAGGGTTCGCGTCGGCACGTCGAGCGCAAGCAGGCCCCAGAAGGTGAAGGCAAGGTTCAGCGTGCAGTCGGGCCGCTCCTGCGGGTCCATGCCGGTCGAGATGCCCTTGCTGGAGCGCCAGCGCCGCGCCGTCGTCACCCGGGGCCTCAGCGCCTCGACAAAGGCCCGCCCTGCCGCTGGGTCCTTCACATGGAACAGGATGTAGCGCGCCTTGGGGAAGCCCATCTTGCCATAGGCTGACAGGATGCCGCCCTGAAGGTCGCCGAGTTCCAGCTCCACCGGGATCGGCGCGCTCACAGAACCACCGCCCGGCCCTGCGCATCGACCTGCTTGTCAGGCACCAGTTCCGGCGCTGCCAGCACCACCCCGTCGGAGCGGATCATGCCGGGCGCCTGGGTCGGGCTGTCGAGATCGGCCGGCCGCACATCGGAAAGCCACTGGCCGAAGCTGCGGTGCAGAGCATCCGCATCCATCTCCTGAACGGCTTCGGCCAGGAAGGCGAAGCGCTGTTGCACATGAAGGGCCTTCAGCACGCTGGGCAGGTCGCTGTCGGGTGCCGGCGGGAATGGCCTGGCGCCCGTCGTCCACAGCATCCGGACCAGCAGCAGCACGCCAAGCGCCAGCCCGGCCACTGCCCCTGCCAGCGCCCACCAGCCGGCGCCGAGCAGAAGCAGCAGTGCCGCCAGCCCGACCGCCGGGGCAAGCGCGCGCACGGCAAGGCTGTTGATCGTGGGCCCCTTCAACGGCGGCCGCCCGGGCCAGTAATCGTTGAAGCTCATGGTGGTGTCGACCTGGCAGCGCTTCACATAGGCGGCAAAGTCACCGGCGCTCGAGACCGCGTCGAAGCCGTGGCAGTGGCCGAAGATGGCCCGCATCTCGGCTTCGCTGTGGGTCCACAGCCCCTCGGCCCAGCTCGCAAGGCCCTGGTCGGGCTCATCTGGGCGAAGATCGAAATCGGCCGACAGCGCAAGCCAGGGCCGCGACAACACGTCGAACGGCTGGTGCACCAGCGGGTTTCGCTTCACGATCACGTTCAGCAGCGGGTCGATCGGATCGCGCCCATTGAACATCGGCTGGTCGATCACGAACAGCCGCAGGAAATGCGTCCGCCGGCAGCGCGCGAACGGGCTGACAAGGCCGGTGTCGATCGAGACCGGGCTCTGCCGGGCGGTCGGCAGGTTTGCCAGTTCCTCGCGCAGCAGGTGGCTGTGGGTCGTCACCCCGCTTGCCGTTGCGACCGCCTCGCCGGTCTTCACCGGGGCCAGCAGGGTGAGGAAATAATGGCCGCCGTCGATGTTCGGCATCAGAGCAGGCCCCCGCCTGCCGGGCTTCCCCAGCGGGCGCGCACCAGCGGCTGCCGATTGAGATCGGCCCGGGCCGTATCGTTCGAGGCAACCGGCGCAAAGCCCGGCGAGCCGAGGTCGTTCTGCACGGTCCGAAGCTCGATCACCCAGGCCTTGGCAAACGCCTCCGGCCCGGCGGCATGGGCGGCTTCCAGCCTCAGCACGGCGCGCCTGACCCTCAGCGCCGCCTTGATGTCGCGCTGGGCTGCGCCGGGGGTTGCGTTGTAGTAATGGTCCGTGTCGACCTGGTTGGCGCGGATATAGGCCTTGAAGGGCGTGATCGGGATCGAGCGCGGATATTTGGTCGCCGAGTACCAGAACAGGTCGAGCCCGCTGGGCAAGCCATCGGCAAAGGCGTCGATATACTGGTCCCAGGTGCCGTTGAAGTTGGAGCAGAACAGCATGTAGTCGTTCTGCAACTGCTCGGGCGGCTGGCCAAGATCCGGCCAGCGGTCGCGCGGGATGATGATCCAGCGCGCGAAATGGATGATCGACAGGCCCAGCAAGCCCATCAGCCGGTCGGGAAGTGCGCGGGCTGCCAGAAACAGGAGATGGTTGGTCCAGGTGCGCCCGAACCAGAAGCGGCCGAGCCCGGTTCTGGGCCGGATCGGCGTCAGGACATTCATGGCATAGGCCTTGCCGGCGACGTTCGACATGCTGCTCCCCCGAGCGCGGCTCGACCCCTTGGCAAACCGCTGGGCAGGCCGCTCCTGCCTGACCCTGTTGAAGATATTGACAGAAATTAACGTCCAGACAAGCGCCATCGGGCACCCTCGGGGGTTCACCGGGGTTTACTTTCCGAAAGCCGTCCCCGACCCCTTGGCAATGGACACCGCGATCTGGCCGATTCTCGGAGGGGGCCTCGGCCTTGTCGCGGGGTCGTTCCTTGCGACCTTGGTCGTGCGCTGGCCCGCCGGCGAGCGCCTGTCGGGCCGTTCGCGCTGCGACAGCTGTGGTGCCACACTTGCGATCCGCGATCTGGTGCCGCTGCTGTCCTTCATATTCGCCCGCGGCCGCTGTCGGCACTGTGACGCGCCCATCCCGGCCGTCCACCCGCAGCTCGAACTGGCAGCCGCTGCCGTCGGCGCACTTGCGCTGTTCGTTGCGCCCGGGCCGACGGGGCTGGCCGGGGCCCTGTTCGGCTGGGCCCTTCTGGCGCTTCTTGCGCTCGATCTTGGCCACTACTGGCTTCCCGACAGGCTCACCATTCCCCTGCTGGGCCTTGGCCTTGTCTTTGGCCTGGGCTCTCCGGTCGAACGGCTGCTGGGCGCGCTTGTCGGCGGTGGCGGATTCCTGCTTCTTGCTCTGGGCTACAAGCGGCTTCGCGGCCGCGAGGGGCTGGGCCTTGGGGACGCAAAACTCATGGCTGCGCTCGGGTCGTGGTTAAGCCCTGCTATGATAGGTCCGTTACTGCTTCTGTCGGCGCTCGCCGGTCTCGTCTTTGCAGCTGTTCGCGCGCACCGCGCCGGCAGTGTCGCTCAGGCCACCGAACGGGTTCCGTTCGGGGCCTGTCTCGCGCTCACGGCCTTCCCGCTGTGGATCGCAGGACAGGTCCAAAGCGGTGTCTGAAGGAGGGCACAAAGCCTTGAAACGAATCGGAAACGGCCTTACCCCACTGGTTCCCGGGCCTTTTGGCCCCAGAAACCTTTCTGTATCGAGCCGTGAGGCCCCGGACATCAGCATGACCTTTGCCACTGCCGGCTTCCCACAGGCGCAGGGCCGGACTCTGTCGTGACATTGTCCCGGCTGCACCCAGGCCACCTCATTCTTGCGATGCTGCTTCTGGCAGCGGCCGTGCTTGGCTGGCGCGCCTTCGCCGTCGCCACGGCGCCACTTCCGGCCACGCCCGCCTTTGCACCGCCCGCCCTTGCGGACCGCGGGCT
>JBGTBK010000294.1:0-2286 GCA_041749355.1 Sandaracinobacter sp.
TGGAAGCGCGGCACGGGCTGATCTTCCGGCGCACGGCCGGGGTGATCCATGTGCCCCAGCCCGAGCCGACGGTGGAGCGGCTGCACGCGGTGCTGGGCGGACTTTCGCCCTGGAAGCTGGCGCCTCTGCAGCCGCTTGTGACGCTGTCGGGTTCTGTCGTTCTGGGGCTTTGCGTGCTGGAGGGCTTGCTGCCGGCCGAAGAGGCCTTTGCCGCCGGGCATCTGGACGAGGCGTGGAGTGCCGAACAATGGGGCGCCGACGAACTGGCCGAGGCGAACCGGGCCGGGCGCTGGCGGCAGTTCGAGGCGGCGGCGCGTTTCCTGGCGCTGCTGGACTGAGCGCTGCAGAACTGGGGTTTCCGACAGTGATGACAGGCCCGCGCGACAGCGCTAGGCCAATCTGCAAATCCGAGACAGCCGAGGGAGTGGGGCCATGCTGAAGGTGCTGGAAGAGCTGGAAAAGCGGCGGGAGGCGGCCCGCATGGGCGGTGGCCAGGCGCGGATCGACAGCCAGCATGCCAAGGGCCGGCTGACCGCGCGCGAGCGGCTGGACATCCTGCTTGACGAAGGTTCGTTCGAGGAGCTCGACATGTATGTCGAGCACAATTGCATCGAGTTCGGGATGGACGCGCAGAAGGTGCCGGGCGACGGCGTGGTGACGGGTTCGGGCACCATCAATGGCCGGCTCGTGTTCGTGTTCAGCCAGGATTTCACCGTGTTCGGTGGGTCGCTCTCGGAGCGACATGCGCAGAAGATCTGCAAGATCATGGACATGGCCATGAAGGTGGGCGCGCCGGTCATCGGACTGAACGACAGCGGCGGCGCGCGAATCCAGGAAGGCGTCGCAAGCCTTGCCGGCTATGCCGAGGTGTTCCAGCGCAATGTGCTGGCATCCGGCGTGGTGCCGCAGATTTCGCTGATCATGGGGCCGTGCGCAGGCGGCGCGGTGTACAGCCCGGCGATGACCGACTTCATCTTCATGGTGAAGGACAGTTCCTACATGTTCGTGACTGGGCCCGACGTGGTGAAGACGGTGACGAACGAGGTTGTGACGCAGGAAGAGCTTGGCGGGGCCATCACCCACTCCACCAAGTCGGGTGTTGCCGACCTGGCGATGGAAGATGATGTCGACGCGCTGCTGCGCACACGCGACTTCTTCGACTTCCTGCCGCTGAACAACCGGGCCGGCGCGCCGCACCGCGAGAGCTTCGACCCGTTCGACCGGGACATCGCCTCGCTGGACACGCTGGTGCCGGCAAGCGCCAACAAGCCCTATGACATGCTGGAACTGATCCGGAAGGTGGCCGACGACGGCGACTTCTTCGAGGTGCAGCCGGCCCATGCCGCCAACATCATCGTGGGCTTTGCCCGGATCGAGGGGCACACGGTGGGCATCGTTGCCAACCAGCCGACCGTGCTTGCTGGCTGCCTGGACATTGCGGCGTCGAAGAAGGCCGGGCGCTTCGTGCGCTTCTGCGACGCTTTTTCGATCCCGATCATCACCTTCGTCGATGTGCCGGGCTTTCTGCCGGGGGTGGCGCAGGAGCATAACGGGATCATCAAGAACGGCGCGAAGCTGCTGTTCGCCTATGCGGAAGCCACCGTGCCGAAGATCACGGTGATCACCCGCAAGGCCTATGGCGGGGCCTATGACGTGATGGCCTCGAAGCATCTGCGCGGTGACCTCAACTATGCCTGGCCGACCGCGGAGATCGCGGTGATGGGCGCAAAGGGCGCAGTCGAGATCATCTTCCGCAAGGACATCGGCGACCCCGAAAAGATCGCCGAGCGGACGAAGGAGTATGAGGCGCGCTTTGCCAACCCGTTCGTGGCAGCGAGCATGGGCTTCATCGACGAGGTGATCAGCCCACGCACCACGCGCAAGCGGATTGCCGTGGGCCTCAGGAAGCTGCGGACCAAGAGCCTCGAGAACCCCTGGAAGAAGCATGACAATATCCCGCTTTAGGGCGAGCGTTCCGCTTCTGGCCGGGCTGCTGTTGGCGGCTTGTGCCGCCGGGGGCGAAGCGCCAGCCGGAGGAGATGCGACGGCAGTTGGCGAACGCTTCTGTGCGGCCGTGATGGCCGGGGACGAGGCAGCGGCGGTCGCGCTGATGACCGCCGGTGTGCAGGAGACGGTCAGCAAGCTGAAGGCCTTCGACGCCGAATGGCAGGTCCGCAACCCGGGCGAGAAGCCACCGCTTGGCAATGGGCTGCAGCTGACGGCCTGGCAGGATGCGCCGCAAAGCTGCACGCCGGGCGCGGCGACGGCCGACACCATCGTCCTGAC
>JBGTBK010000295.1:0-6159 GCA_041749355.1 Sandaracinobacter sp.
CCGTCCCCGTCGGCGTGGCCGCAGCCGGCCCATAATCCCCAAGCACCGAGGCGAGCGCCCGCGCCCGCCCTTCATCCGACAGCGCCGCCACCTGGATGAAGCGAAAACCCTCCCCTCCCTGAAAGGGAGGGGCCGGGGGTGGGTTGGCGCCGGCAGAAGCCGGGACCGGCAGTGACGGCGCAACGCCCGCCGCACCCACCCCCAACCCTTCCCTCGAAGGGAGGGGAGCAGCAACCAGTCGCGGGGCCGGCGTCTCCCGCGCCCAGTCGCCGTCGGGAAACACCCGCTGCACCCGCACCCGCGCAAGCCCCGGCCGATCCACCCCCAATATCTCGGCCGACCGGCGCGACAGGTCGATGATGCGCCCGTCCACGAACGGCCCGCGGTCGTTGATCCGCACCACCAGCCGACGGCCATTGTCCAGGTTCGTCACCTCCACCCAGCTCGGCATCGGCAGCGTCTTGTGCGCCGCCGTCACGTCATTCTGGTTGTAGATTTCGCCATTGGCAGTCGCCTTCTCGTGGAAGGTGGGGCCGTACCAGCTGGCAATGCCGGTCCGGTCATAGGCCCGGTCGTCCTCAGGGTAATAGGTGACACCGAACACCTGATAGGGCCGCCCGATCTTCACGCCGGGCATAGCCGGCTGCGATGGTCTGGCCACCGGCCCGGTCGCCACCGCCGGCGGCTTCTTCGGGGTCGCGCAAGCCGCCAGCAGCAGGGCAAGCCCCAGCGCCGGCAGCCAGCCCCTAGCGGAACGCAGTAGCGACGGCATTGCCGAGAAGCGCAACGGACAGCGCATAGAAGTTGGAGCAATTATATTCCATGATCGCACGATAGTTGCGCGTGGTCAGGAAGGCCCCCTCGCCCGGCCCGTCCGGCTCCACAAGGCTCATCTCCACCCCGTCGGCCGGCCAGATCCCGTTCAGCGGCACAAAGCCGAGCTTCCGCCATTCGGCCGCCGTCAGCCAGCGCGAATGCCGCTCCAGCGGACGAACGCACTTGGTCGGCTTCACCGGATTGGCAACACTCGCCCGGTCAAAGCCCTGGGGCACCCCTACCCGGAAGCCCCAGCCGGTGCCGGCCACCCAGCCCCTGTCCTTCAGATAGGTGCCGATCGAAGCGAAGGTGTCGGCCCGCGACCCCCAGATGTCGGCCAGCCCGTCGCCGTCGCCATCGGCCGCATGCGCCAGGTAAGAGCTCGGCAGGAACTGCGACTGGCCGAACGCCCCAGCCCAGCTGCCCTTCAGCTGGTCGCGCCGCACCCCTTTCTCGCCCACCATCCGCACCAGCGAATCCAGCTCCCGCGTGAACAGCGCCTCGCGCCGGGCATCATAGGCAAGGGTCGCAATGGCAGAGGGCAGATCGAACCCGCCCATCACCCGCCCATAGCTGGTCTCCATGCCCCAGATGGCAACGATGATCTCGGGAGGAACACCGGTCCTGGCCGACACTTTCAGCAGCAGGTCCCGCTCCTGCGCGGCCCGCGCCAGCCCGTCGTCGATGCGCTGCTGGGTCAGCTGCCGGGCCAGATAGTCGGCAAAAATATTGCGCCTGCCCGAATCGTCGGGCTGGTTTCGGTCCAGCTCCACCACACGTGCGCTGTAGGTCGCCCCCGAAAGCGCAGCCTCCAGCCACTCCGCCTTCAGCCCCCGCGCCTCAGCGCCCGCCTTGTAATTGGCAAGCCAGATCGGAAAGCCGTCGGCCGCGGGGCTCTCGTCAGCCCAGGCGGGCGTCGCGAGGAAAAGGGCGGCAGCAAGCAGGATGGAACGCATGCTCGCCCTCCTGCCACAAGGCGACACCCCAGTGAATCCCTTTTGTTCCCGAAGCGGGGGCCAAAAGATCATGGCCCTTGCCAGTTGCACTTCGGCATTCGGAACGGCCTGCCCCCGATTTCGGGCGGGTCCACGACATCAGCTGGAACAATCTGCAGTTCCGAACGATAACCTCGGCAATGTCCAGCTCGTCTTCAGTCCTTGCCATTTCTCCGACACTGCCGCCGCCACTGTCAGCCAAGTCCTCCCTGTTTCTCGATTTCGATGGCACGCTGGCCGAAATCGTGCCGAAACCGGATGATGCGCGCCTGGCACCGGGGATGCTCGATGCTCTCCGGCTTGCTGCCGCCCGTGTCGATGGCCGGATTGCACTCCTCAGCGGTCGCGCGATCGAGGGGCTGGTGCTGCTTGTGCCGATACCTGGCCTCGCCTTTGCCGGCGTGCATGGTTTGCAGCGCCGCTATCCTGATGGCCGGGTCGAGGCCCCGCCACCCCACTCCGGACTCGCGGCCGCCCGCACCGAGCTGCTGGCACTTGTCGGCGGCCAGCCCGGCCTGCTTTTGGAAGACAAGGGACTGTCGATCGGGCTCCATTACCGCAACGCGCCCGAGCAGCACGCCCGCGTGTCCGAGGCCGCCACCGCTCTGGCGCAGCGCCACGGACTCGCGATCCAGACCGGCAAAATGGTGATCGAGCTGCGCACCCCTGGCGCAGACAAGGGCGATGCACTTCATGCCTTCATGGCCGCGCCGCCCTTTGCCGGCCACAAGCCGCTGTTCATCGGCGACGACGACACCGACGAAGCCGCCTTCCGCGCCGCAGTGCTGCTCGGTGGACACGGCATCCGTGTCGGCACGCCGGCGCCCGGTTCGGCGGCCACCTACGCATTGCCGGATGTCGCAGCTGTCCGCCGCTGGCTGGTTGGCGACGCATGAAAGACAGCTGGGGCACTCTCGATCTAGCACCGATCGGCAACTGCACGGTCGCGGCTCTTCTCGACCGACACGCCCGGCTTGTCTGGGCATGCCTTCCCCGGATCGACGGAGACCCCGTCTTCCCCGCACTCCTTGGCGGCCAGGACCCGGCGGACGACGCAACCGACGGTCACTGGTCAATCGATCTCGCAGGCTTCGCCCACGCAAGGCAGGACTATATCCGGAACACCGCCGTCCTTCGCACTATCCTCGTGTCGGATGGCGGCGACGAGGTTGAGGTCGTCGACTTCTGCCCCCGCTTTCCCCGCCACGGCCGGACCTACCGGCCGACTGCCTTCGTCCGGGTGATCCGCCCTCTGGCAGGTGCCCCGCGAATCCGGGTGCGCCTGCGGCCAATGACGGATCTCGGCGCCGGCCGACCCTCGGTCACCTCCGGGTCCAACCACATCCGCTATGTTGGCGACGCCGTGCAGATGCGGCTGACAACCGACATGCCAGTCGGCCATGTGCTGGACGAGCGCTGGCACCGGCTGGAAGGCACCAGGGTGCTGTTCCTCGGGCCCGACGAACCCTTCAACGGCGACCTCGCTGCGTCCGTGCGCCAGATGCACGACAGCACGGTCGCAGACTGGCAGGACTGGGTGCGCGGGCTTGCCCTGCCGCTGGAATGGCAGGCAGAGGTCATTCGCGCTGCAATCGCGCTCAGGCTGTGCGTACACGAGGAAACCGGCGCAATCGTGGCGGCGCTGACCACCTCCATCCCGGAGGCACCGGGTTCTGGGCGCACCTGGGATTATCGCTACTGCTGGATCCGCGACGCCTATTACACGGTCCAGGCGCTCAACCGGCTCGGTGCGCTCGACGTTCTGGAAAACTATCTCGGCTTCCTGCGCGACATCGTCGACACGGCCGCCGGAGGCCATATCCAGCCGCTCTACGGTATCGGGTACGAAGCAGCCCTTCCCGAAAGGATCGCAATCGATCTCCCCGGCTATCGCGGCATGGGGCCCGTGCGCATCGGCAACCAGGCCCACGAACATCTCCAGCACGACGCTTATGGCCAGATCATTCTGTCGTCGGTGCAAGCCTTCTTCGACCAGCGGTTCCTGCGCCCCGCCGTGCTTGCCGATTTTCTTGCCCTCGAAAAGGTCGGCGAGCGCGCCTGGGCCCTGCACGACCAGCCAGACGCCGGGCTGTGGGAGTTCCGGACCCGCGCCCGGGTCCACACCTATTCTGCGCTCATGTGCTGGGCCGCCTGCGACAGGCTGGGCAATGCCGCGCAGGCACTTGCCCTCCCCGACAGGCAGGCCTTCTGGCACGACCGCGCCGCCCGAATCCGCGCCCGGATCGAGGCCGAAGCGTGGAACATGACCAGCAGCACCTTCTCGGCAAGCTTCGGCACCGACGAGATCGACGCCAGCCTGCTGCAGATGATAGACCTCAAGTTCCTCGAGGCCGATGATCCGCGTTTCGCCGCGACCTTCGCGGCCGTCGAACGCCGTCTGCGGCGCGGCGACCACATGCTGCGCTATGCCGAACCCGACGATTTCGGCCATCCCGAGACTGCCTTCAACTTCTGCACCTTCTGGCTGGTCGAAGCGCTCCACCTCTCGGGACGCACCGCCGAGGCCCGCACCCTGTTCGAGGCGACGCTCACACGGCTGACCCACAGCCACCTCCTGTCGGAAGACAGCGACATCGAGACCGGCGAACTGTGGGGCAATTTCCCCCAGACCTATTCGCTGGTGGGACTGATCAACTGCGCAGCCCTGCTCTCGCGTCCCTGGGCGTCGGTCCGATGAGCCGGCTGGTCGTCGTCTCCAACCGCGTCTCGCCGCCGACCCCGGACTCGTCCGGCAGCCAGGGCGGGCTTGCCGTTGCCCTTGCCGCCGCACTGCGCCAGTCGCGGGGCATCTGGTTCGGCTGGTCCGGCGAGGAGGTGGAGCAGTTCTCGGGCCAGTTGCGCTTTGCCAGGGCCAATGGCGTGACAACCGCAACCGTCGACCTCGAGCCCCGCGACGTCGAGGAATATTACAACGGCTATGCAAACCGGACCCTCTGGCCGCTGTTCCACTACCGCATCGATCTCGCCGAATATGATCGCCAGTTCGATGCCGGCTACCAGCGGGTGAACGAGCGCTTTGCCGAAACCCTGCTGCACATGCTCGAGCCCGACGACCTCGTCTGGATCCACGACTATCATCTGATCCCGCTCGCCCGGGAGCTTCGCCTCCGCGGTGTGAAGAACCGCATCGGCTTTTTCCTGCACACGCCCTGGCCGCCCGTGCGCCTGCTCACAACCCTGCCCCGCCACGCCGAACTGGTGGAGGCGCTGTTCGCCCACGACCTGATCGGCTTCCAGACCCGTGAATGGCTCGACAGCTTCACCGATTATGTCACGCGCGAAGCCGGTGGAACGCTCGAGCCCGACGGGTGCGTGCGCGCCTTTGGCCGAACCGTGAAGGCCGGCGTATTCCCGATCGGCATCGATCCGGACAGCTTCCGCAAGGCCGCCCAGAGCAGCGAGGCCCGCGCCATGGCAAAGCGCATGCGCCTGTCGATCGCCGGCCGCGCCATGCTGGTGGGCGTCGACCGGCTGGACTATTCCAAGGGGCTGGAAGAGCGCTTCGGCGGCTACGACCGCTTCCTGACCGAGAGCCCCGACGCCCTGAACAAGGTGTTCCTCCTTCAGATCGCCCCGCCCTCACGCGCCGCCATCGGCAGCTACAAGGAAATCCGCGAAAAGCTGGACCAGCTGTCCGGCCGGATCAACGGCGCCCATTCCGACGTGGACTGGGTGCCGCTGCGCTATGTGAACCGCGGCTACAACCGGCGGGAGCTCGCCGGCATTTTCCGGGTAGCCCGTGTCGGCCTGGTCACGCCGCTGCGCGACGGCATGAATCTGGTCGCCAAGGAATATGTCGCAGCCCAGGACCCGGCCGACCCCGGCGTCCTTGTGCTTTCCCGCTTTGCGGGCGCTGCCGAGCAGATGACAGAAGCCCTCCTCATCAACCCGTTCAGCCAGGAGGAGATCGCCGACGGCATCCGCCAGGCGCTGGAAATGGACAAGGCCGAGCGCATCCGCCGCTGGGAACTGTTGATGGCAGCAATCGAAGCCAGCAACGTCACCCGATGGCGCGAGGATTTCGTGGACACGCTGAAGGCAATGACGGCCTCGCCACCGGCCGCACCATTGCAGTTGCACGAACCCCTGCCCACCTCCTAGGGGAACCCGCAACGGACAGGTGGCCGAGTGGTTTAAGGCAGCGGTCTTGAAAACCGCCGTGGGGGGAACCTCACCGTGAGTTCGAATCTCACCCTGTCCGCCAGTCTTTTCTGCTCACGGGCGAAGCCCTCCGCAGGGGGCGCGGCACTGGCCGCGGCGCCCGGTCGGGCTTGCGGGCTGTGCCCGGGCTTTTGTCCTCACGGGCGAAGCCCTCCGGACGGGGCGG
>JBGTBK010000296.1:0-4056 GCA_041749355.1 Sandaracinobacter sp.
GCCGCCTCGCCTAATCCGGGGCATGGCTTTTCCGCCCAGCCCTCACATGGCCCAAGCGCTTGCGCTTGCCCGGACCGCAGCGTCGGCCGGTGAAGTGCCGGTGGGCGCCGTGCTGGTCGGCCCGGACGGTGCGGTGCTTGCGCAGGCGCACAACCTGACCCGGATGCTGCCGGATCCGACTGCGCATGCCGAAATGCTGGTGCTGCGCGAAGGCGCGCTGGTGCTTGGCAGCGAACGCCTGATCGGCTGCACCCTGTATGTGACGCTTGAGCCTTGCCCGATGTGTGCGGCAGCCATTGCCGAGGCCCGCATCGCCCGCCTGGTCTATGCGGCCTCCGACCCGAAGGGTGGCGGGGTGGAACATGGGCCGCGCGTTTTCGGCCACAGCCGCCATGTGCCGGAGATCGTCTCGGGCATCGCCGAGGCCGAGGCAGCCGAGCTT
Organism: Sandaracinobacter sp.; assembly: GCA_041749355.1. Classification (GTDB taxonomy): domain Bacteria; phylum Pseudomonadota; class Alphaproteobacteria; order Sphingomonadales; family Sphingomonadaceae; genus Sandaracinobacteroides. Next base: position 443 of record JBGTBK010000296.1, read on the forward strand.
CTGAGGGCCTTCTTCGCGGAGCGCCGCTAGGCCACTCGGACCCGCCATGATTTCATGTTAATCATCGCACCGGGTCAGCGCATCGGGGGGCGACAGGCATGGCAGCCGGACAGACGGACGACGAAGGCATTGCCGATAACCCGGCGGGCGCATCGGAAGGGCCGGACGGCGCGTCGGCTGCCGCAAACGGGCCACCGCCCGACCGCACCACGCCGGCCGGGACATTTGTCGGTCGGGTCGGCTACCGGGCCGATTTCCTTGTATCCCCGGTCCCCCTTCCGACCATCAAGAAAAGGCCCAGACACGGCGGCGCGCTGCGCGTGCCCCGCCCGACAGACCCCGAGAGCCCGACCCTGCTGCAATACAGCCACTTCTCCGTCATCCTGAACCGCCGCCGCCGCCTTGCCTATCTGGCGGCCGCCAATATCGACTTCGGCGCGCCCTTCCAGGCCGGGCGGCCAAAATCCGACAAGTGGCGGCTCGACGGCCGGCTGGATGCCGGCCAGCAGCTCGGCAATCTCTACTATTACGGGCGCGCCAACCTCTATGACCGTGGCCATCTCGTGCGGCGCGACGATGTCGCCTGGGGGATGACCGATGCCGAAGCCGAGGAAGCCAATCTCGACAGCTTCCACTACCCCAACTGCGCGCCCCAGCACCGAGACTTCAACCAGTCGGACGATTTCACCAACAAGAAGCTGCAACTCTGGGGCGACCTCGAGAACCACATCTCGAAGCAGGGCAGCGCCCAGCGCGCCCGGCTGTGCGTCTTCAACGGCCCCATCTTCACCGCCACCGACAAGCCGCTGAAGGACATTTTCGTGCCGCGGGCCTATTTCAAGATCGTCGTCTGGCAGGATTCGGGCGAGAAGCCGGGTGCAGCGGCCTTCGTGCTGGAACAGGATGATCTGATCGTGGACCTGCCGGTCGAGGCCATCGATCCGGGGCCTTTCCGCCTGCGCCAGAGGCGGATTTCCGCGATCCAGCGGGAAACGGACCTGATGTTCGGCACGGTCATCGGGTTCGACCGTTTCCGGCCGCCAGTGGCCACGGAAGCGGCCGGTGCCGATTTCAGCACCGACGCGATCGAGATCGAGAGCTTCGACGACCTCAGCCTCTGACGTGCGTGCCCAGGGTCAGTCTTCTGGTTCGAACCGCAGTGCCACACCGTTGATGCAATAGCGAAGCCCGGTCGGCGGCGGGCCGTCGGGGAAGACATGGCCCATGTGGCTGCCGCAGGTCGCGCAATGCACCTCCACCCGCACCATGCCGTGGCTGGTGTCGCGCGTGCTGCCCAGCGCGCCTTCGATTGGGGAGTCGAAGCTTGGCCAGCCGGTTCCGCTCTCGAACTTGGTGCCGCCGACGAACAGTGGCGTGTCACAGCCGGCGCAGTGGAAGGCCCCGGGCCGCTTTTCCCTCAGCAGCCCGCAGCTGCCTGGCCGTTCGGTGCCGTGCTGGCGCATCACCGCATATTGTTCGGGGGTCAGCCGTTCGCGCCACTGGGCATCGGTCAGTTCGAAGGGGAAGCTCATGCCGCAGCCCTTTGTGCCGGTTGCTGTGCAAGATCGGTCTCAAGGAAACGCTCCACCTCGGCCAGAGGCACATCCTTGGCGACAAAGCTGTCGCCGAGCGCGCGGGCCAGGATGAAGGGCAGGCCATCGCTTGTCCGCTTCTTGTCGTGCCGCATGTGCGCGACAAGGCGCGGCGCAGCGTCGGCCGCGATTCCGGCTTCGCGCGGCCAGGCCATCATGCCGATCGATTCGAGATGCCGGGTGAAGCGCAGCGCCTCCCCGGCCGGCATCAGCCCACGTTCCGCCGAAAAGCGCAGCGCCTGCGCCATGCCGATGCCCACTGCCTCGCCGTGCAGCAGCCGGTCGGAAAAGCCGGTCTCAGCCTCCAGCGCATGGCCGAAGGTGTGCCCCAGGTTCAGGAGCGCCCGGATGTCGTTGGTCTCGCGCTCGTCGGCCGCAACAATCGCGGCCTTGGCCCGGCAGCTCTGGGCAATCGCATGGGCCAGCGGCTGGGCTTCCTTGTCCAGCAGGCGCCCCGCATTGGCCTCGCACCAGGCATAGAAGGCCGGATCCGAGATCAGGCCGTATTTCACGATCTCGGCATAGCCGGCCCGCATCTCGCGCGCCGGAAGGGTCGCCAGGCAATCGACATCGACCCACACGGCCAGCGGCTGGTGGAAGGCGCCGACCAGATTCTTGCCGGCTGCCGTGTTGATCCCGGTCTTGCCGCCGACCGAACTGTCCACCATCGCCAGCAGCGTTGTCGGCACCTGCACGAAGCCCATGCCGCGCTTCACGATGGCGGCCGCAAAGCCGGTCAGGTCGCCCACCACCCCGCCGCCGAGCGCGATGACCACATCGCCGCGGGTCACTTCCAGCGCAAGCAGCTGGTCGACTACCATCTCAAGCGTTGCAAAGCTCTTGCTCTGCTCGCCGGCGGGCACGTGGATCGGAACAAGATCGAAGCTCGGCAGTCCGGCCGCCAGCCGCTCCAGATGCAGCTTGCCGACATGGGTGTCGGTCACGACTGCGACCCGGCGCGCCCGCGTGAGGCCTGCCAGCCGCCCGTCCGCCAGGGCCAGAAGCCCCGGTCCAATGGAAACATCATAGCGGCGATCGGCCAACGCCACGGATACATCGATCATCGCTCTGCCTTCATTGCCTGCCCGGGGTCACGGCGATGAAGCTCGTCGAGGATGGCTGTCACCGTGTCCTCGTGCGGGCCGTTCGCCGAAACAATGTGTATTGGGGCCTCCCTGTAGCAGGGTCCCCTGATCGCCATCAACTCGGCAAGCACCAGCATCGGGTCCTTTCCGATCAGCAAGGGCCTGGTGGTGCGCTTGGAAACCCGGGCCGCCAGCGTCTCGAGCGCCGCGTCCAGCCAGATGGCAGTCCCTTCGGCCAGGATCAGGGCCCGGGTCTCGGGGTCGACGAAGGCGCCGCCGCCCGTTGCGATCACGCAGGCCCCGGTCCGGCCGCCATTGCCCTCCATCAGCCGGGCGATCACCCGCCGCTCCCCGTCGCGGAAATGCGCTTCGCCGAAGCGGGCGAAGATTTCCGCGATCGGCATCTGGGCTGCGGCCTCGATCTCGACATCGGCATCCACGAACGGGCAGTGCAGCCGGGCTGCAAGCCGCTTGCCGACCGTGGTCTTGCCGCTGCCCATCAGGCCCACAAGCACGATGGGCCGCTTGCGCCAATCGGCACGAAGCAGCGGAACGGCTTCGCCATCGGCACCGCAATCGGTGCCGCCATTCACACGGGGGGGGGCTTCCACTGGCTTCACAGGCACCGCTATAGGGTCGCCATGCCCTGCCGCGCAAATGTCCCTGCCATTCGCCGCAGGCTCCCGGTTTCGCTCGCCGTGTCAGCAGCCTGGCTGCTTGCCGGCCTCCCCGTGCTGGCCCAGTCCGAACCGCAGGCGCCGCCGTCGGGCGCGCCCAAGTCGCTGCTGCCCGACGACATTGCAGAGCCGACCGCGCCAGCCGAAGGGGGCAGTGGAAGGCGCGGTTTCGACCCTGCCATCGGGTGCGCCCACCCCGCTGCAGGGTTTCGAGCCGCTGCCGCCGGTCGAACAGCCGCTCCCCGAACAGCCCGAGCCCG
>JBGTBK010000297.1:0-2210 GCA_041749355.1 Sandaracinobacter sp.
GCGGCCTCGGCATCCGACAGCGCCTCGGGCACCTCCCGCAGGCTCGAAAGAGGCATGGTCACCTGCTCGGCCAGCAGCCCGGTCCGCCCGCCCAGCAGCAGCCGATGCCCCAGCAGGTCTGCCGACACGCCTTCGCCCACCGCCGCGATTCGGCCGACCCCCTCCATGCCCGGCGTGAACGGCAGTTGCGGGCGATACTGGTAGCCGCCGCTAAGCATCAGCAGGTCCGGATAGTTCAGCCCGACCGCCGAAACTGCAACCGTCACCTCGCCCGGCCCCGGGGCCGCCGGGTCCGGCTGCTCCCGCAGCTCCAGCGCATCCACGCCGTCCAGCCGCTCCACCACCCAAGCCCGCATTGCTTCCTCCGCGTCTGCCCCCCGCAATGCGCGGGTTGCGGCACGCCTGGCAGCCATGTCAATGCTGCAACAAAGGGGAGAGAGCCATGGTCTCGTTCGGACGGATATTGTCGGCGCTCGGCGGCCGGCTGGGCAGCGAGCCCGCGCTTGTCCATGGCGACGAAGTCGTCGACTGGGCCAGCTTCGACCGCCGCACCAACGCGCTCGCCCGCGCCTTTCAGGCGGCCGGCGCACAGGTCGGCGACCGGGTCGCCCACCTCATGCGCAACTCGCCGGCCTATCTCCTCACCACCGGCGCCGCCTTCAAGGCGCGGATGGTGCATGTGAACGTCAACTACCGCTACACCGGCGAGGAGCTGGCCTACATCCTCGACAATTCCGACAGCGCTGTCGTGGTCTTCGACGCCGAATTCGCCGACATCCTCGAAACCCTTCGCCCCCGCCTGCCCGGCGTGAAGCTGTGGCTCCAGGTCGGCGGCACGACCGCCGACTGGGCGCAGGATTTCGACACGGTCTCGAACGGCCCGTCAGAGCCGGTCGAGGCCGACCACAGCCCCGACGACATGCTGTTCATCTACACCGGCGGCACCACCGGAATGCCCAAGGGCGTGATGTGGGACCAGGGCGCGCTGTGGACCGTGCTGGGCGCTGGCGCACCGCTTCCCGGAATGCCCGCGCCCGAAAGCGTCGAAGCCCATGTCGCAGCAGTCCTCAGCGGCCAGCCCCGGCGCAAGCTGCTCGCGCTGCCGCCGCTGATGCACGGAACCGGGCTGTTGATGGGGATCTACGCGCTCGGCCTCGGCGGCACCGTCATCACCACAACGGGCCGCGGCTTCGAGCCCGAAGAGGCGCTGCGCCTGTCGGAACGGCACAACCCCGACGTCACCGTGATCGTCGGAGACGCCTTTGCCCGCCCGCTGCTGCGCGCGATCGAGGCCGGCAAGGGCCGGCTGGGGCAGACCGGCATGATGATCTCGTCGGGCACCATGTGGTCGCCCGAGATCAAGGCAGCGCTTCTGGCCCATTGCCCCGCCATGATCTGCTTCGACGCCTATGGCTCGTCCGAGGGCCTCGGCTATGGCGCATCGATCAACACGGCCGCGAACGCGGATGCGCCAACCCGCTTCCTGCATGATCCGAACACCATCCTGGTCGATCTCGACGAGGAGAGCGGCGCCATGCGCGTGATCACCGAGCCGGGCGTGCCGGGCCGGGTTGCCCGCACCGGACTCCTGCCGCGGGGCTATTGGAAGGACCCTGAAAAGAGCGCGGGCACCTTCGTCGAGGTGGAGGGCCAGCGCTATACCATGCCGGGCGACTTCGGCATGATGGACACCGACGGCGCGATCCTCCTGCTGGGCCGGGGCAGCCAGTGCATCAACTCGGGCGGGGAGAAGATTTTCCCCGAAGAGGTGGAGGAAGCCCTCAAGACCCATCCGGCCGTCGAAGACGCCCTGGTGTTCGGTGTGCCGGACGAGAAATGGGGCCAGGCCGTCACCGCCGTCGTCGAAGCCCATGCCCCGGTTTCGGCAGACGAGCTGATTTCCCATGTGAAGGCGCACCTTGCCGCCTACAAGGCCCCCAAGCAGGTGGTGCAGCTTGCCCGCTGTCCGCGCGCGCCCAACGGCAAGGCGGACTATGAAACCGCCCGCAGGCTGGCGGCGCAAGCGGCCGCCTGACACTCAGCTGGCGGGCATCTTCTCGCGCGGAAGCCGCATCCCGAACACCGAGCCCTTGCCCTCTTCCGATGTGGCAGTCACTTCGCCGCGGTGCCGTTCCACAACCGCCTTCACGAAAGCCAAGCCCAGCCCGGCGCCCGGTGCGGCCGAGGCAGCCGGCGCGCCTTCGGGCGGT
>JBGTBK010000298.1:0-6921 GCA_041749355.1 Sandaracinobacter sp.
GGCCGGGGCCGGAGGCGGCGCCACCCAGCGCGCGGGCGATGTCGGCATAGCTGCGGGTTTCGCCGGGCGGGATGGTGCGCAACTGGGCCCAGACTGCGCGTTCGAACGGGCTGCCGAAGCTTGCGGTGGGGAGCTGCTCGAGGGCGTGAAGGTTTCCGGCGAAATAGGCTGCGAAGGCAGCGGCGAGCGGCGCAGGGGCGGTGACGGGCACCGGGTCCAGGGCAAGGCCGAAGCGGCGAAGGCTGGTGTCGATACGGGCCGCGTCGGCGCGGAACTCTGCCACCCACAGCAGGCCTTGCGCATCGTGGGCCAACGCCATCGGCCCGACGGGCGTGTCGATGGCCGACAGGGCGAGCGGTGTCAGGCGGGAACTCCGAACAGGTCGAATTCGTCGGCGTCCTCGATGAGGACCTTCAGGATGTCGCCGGGGTTTGCGTCGGGGGCGTCGCGCAGCAGGACATGGCCGTCGATCTCGGGCGCGTCTGCCTTGGACCGGCCGGTTGCGCCGCCCTCGGAGTCGGCTTCGTCGATGATCACGTCCAGCGTGCGGCCGATCCTTGCCTGCAGTTTCGCGGCCGAGATTTCGGCGGCCTTCGCCATGAAGCGGTCGCGGCGTTCTTCGCGGACTTCGCGCGGCAGGGCGCCGGGGAGGTCGTTGGCGGCGGCGCCGGCGACGGGTTCGTAGGCAAAACAGCCGACGCGGTCGAGCTGGGCTTCTTCCAGCCAGTCGAGCAGATACTGGAAGTCGGCCTCGGTCTCGCCGGGGAAGCCGGCAATGAAGGTGGAACGGATGGCGATGTCGGGCACAATGCTGCGCCAGCTGGCGATGCGCTCGAGGACCTTGGCCTCGTTGGCCGGGCGGCGCATCGCGCGCAGCACGTTGGGCGCGGCATGCTGGAAGGGAATGTCGAGATAGGGGAGGATGAGGCCGTCCGCCATCAGCGGGATCAGCTCGTCGACATGGGCGTAGGGGTAGATGTAGTGCAGGCGCACCCAGGCGCCGAGCTGGCCCAGCTCGCGGGCGAGATCGGTGATGTGGGCGCGGATCTCGGGGCGGCCGCCGCTGCCGGAGGCAGCTCTACCAAGACTGCTGCCGAAGCTCGCGTGGCGCAGGTCCCGGCCATAGGCCGAGGTGTCCTGGCTGATGACCAGCAGCTCTCTCGTGCCTGCGGCGACGAGCTTCTCGGCCTCGCGCAGGATGGCATCCGGGCGGCGGCTGGCGAGGTCGCCGCGCAGGGACGGGATGATGCAGAAGGCGCAGCGGTGGTTGCAGCCCTCGGAAATCTTCAGATAGCTGTAGTGGCGCGGCGTGAGCTTCAGGCCGGCGCCGTCGTCCTCGAAACGGGGCACGAGGTCGATGAAGGGTTGGGGCGGCAGCGGAGCGGCCGCCTTCACGGCGCCCACCACCTGCTCATATTGCTGCGGGCCGGTGACGGCCAGCACTTGGGGGAAACGCTCGGTGATCTGTGCGGCCTCTGCCCCCATGCAGCCGGTGACGACAACACGGCCGTTCTCGGCGATTGCTTCGCCGATTGCTTCCAGGCTTTCCGCCTTCGCGCTGTCGAGGAAGCCGCAGGTGTTCACGATCACGACGTCGGCACCGGCATAGTCGGCCGACAGCTGGTAGCCTTCTGACCGAAGCGAGGTGAGGATGCGCTCGCTGTCGACGAGCGCCTTGGGGCAGCCGAGCGAGACCATTCCGACCTTGCGGGGCGGGGCAATGTCGATCTGGTCCGGCATGGGCCTAGTTGGAACCGATCTTCATGAGCGCCAGCACTTCCTTGCGGCTGCGGTCGTCCTCGCGGAACACGCCCATCATCCGGCTGGTCGTCATCGTGACGCCAGAGGTGAGGACCCCGCGGGCGGACATGCAGGCGTGGGTTGCCTCCACCACCACGACGACGCCGCGCGGCTGCAGGCCTTCCTGCACGGCATCGGCGATCTCGGCGGTCAGGCGCTCCTGCACCTGCAAGCGCTTGGCATAGCCCATGGCGACGCGGGCGAGCTTGGAGATGCCGACCACGCGATGGGTGGGCAGATAGGCGATGTGCACCTTGCCGATGATGGGGGCCATATGGTGCTCGCAGTGCGACTGGAAGGGGATGTCGCGCAGCAGCACGATCTCGTCGTAGCCGCCCACCTCGTCGAAGGTGCGGGTGAGGTGGTGGAGCGGGTTTTCGGTGTAGCCCTTGAAATATTCCTTGTAGGCGCGCGCCACGCGGCCGGGCGTGTCGATCAGGCCTTCGCGCGTGGGGTCGTCGCCGGCCCAGCGGATGAGGGTGCGCACGGCTTCCAGCACATCGGCCGGGATGGAGGCGTCGCGGTCTTCGCCGGTCAGCGGTTCGTCGTCGTCATGGGTGTGGTAATCGGCCATCGAAGCCCCCCCTTTCGCGGATGCTCATGTAGGGTGTGGCCCGGTCGACCGCAACGCCCGGCGCTGGGGTGGGACCTTGCGTCCATCCGACCTTACATGCCCACATCGCGAACAATCTTGACGGACTTTCAGAAACTGCTGGCACAGCCGTGCCGATGGTCTTACCAGTCCAGAAGCCTCAACCTGTTCGGAGGGTGCGTTGACCAAGTGACCGGCCCCCACTGAGTTGTCCGTGTTGATTGTTAGTGCATGAGTGTGTTTTCCGCCAGTGCTGGCCGCAGGTGGAGCGAAGCGGAGCCGGAGGGCGGCACTGGCGGGGCGGCGGCTTCCGGGGCCGGCGGTCGGTAGCCGAGGCTGCTGTGCGGGCGGACGGTGTTATAGTATCGGCGCCAAGCCTCGATCAGTACCTTGGCCTCGGCCAAGGTGTAGAAGATCTCGCCGTTCAGTAGCTCGTCGCATAGCGAGCCATTGAACGATTCACAGTAGCCGTTCTCCCATGGGCTGCCCGGTGTGATGTAGAGCGTCTTCACCCCGATCCGCCCCAGCCAGTGCTGCACCGCCTTCGCGATGAACTCGGGGCCATTGTCTGACCGGATGTGCGCCGGCGGGCCCCGGGTGACGAAAAGGTCGGCCAGTGTCGCCAGCACATCCTGGCTCCGCAAGCGCCGGGCCACCGGCAGCGCCAGGCACTCACGGCTCGCTTCGTCGATGATCGACAGGATGCGGAACTTGTGGCCGTCATGCGTCCGGCCTTCCACGAAGTCGTACGACCAGACATGACCGGGATACTCGGGCCGTAGCCGGATGCACGAGCCATCATTCAGCCAGAGCCGGCTGCGCTTCGGTTGCTTGTGCGGCACCTTCAGGCCTTCCTTGCGCCAGATGCGCTCCACCCGCTTGCGGTTCACCTGCCAACCCGCATCGCGTAGCAGCGCCGTGACACGCCGATAGCCATAGCGGCCATACTGCCGTGCCAGGGTGATGATGTCCGCGGTGAGCGCAGCTTCATCGTCCGCCCCGCGCGGCTCCTTGCGCTGCGTCGATCGGTGCTGCCCGAGCACCCGGCAGACCCGCCGCTCGGATACGGGCAAGGTCGCCCGGATGTGATCGATGCAGCGTCGCCGGCGCGCGGGGCTCAGTAGTTTCCCCGTGCGGCCTCCTGCAGGATCAGCTTGTCCAGCGTAAGATCCGGCACAGCACGGCGAAGCCGCGCATTTTCCCGCTCCAGCTCTTTCAACCGCTGCGCCTGGTCGACCTTCAGGCCGCCATACTCCTTGCGCCAGCGATAGTAGGTCTGCTCCGTAACGCCGATCCGCCGACAGGCATCCGGAACCGTACCGCCCTGCGCCAGCACAATCTCCGCTTCCCGAAGCTTCCCAATGATCTCCTCAGGCTTGTGCCTCCTGCCAGCCATCCAAACTCTCCTTCATGGTCCAAAATATGATAGTCGATGGACCACTCAGAAGGGGGCAGATCAATAGTCGGCAAGCGCATGGGCCTGCTGCCGCGCGGCAACGAAGGCAACCGCGCGGCGGTCGGTCGCAAGAGAGGTCTGCCCCGGCATCAGCCTGCAGCAACTTCCCGGGTCTGGGCTTTGCCCGACTGCCTTTTCACACTGCCTCACCACACCGTGCGAGGCTCTTTCTGAGAGATTTGGTAACCGCGGTGTCAATTGCAGAGAGACACTGCCCTTGCTGATCAGAAATCCGCCTTCAGCCGCAGCCCAGCATAGGCTGCATTCGGCGCGTTTCGAATGACAGGATCGACAAGCTGACCACTTGCCGTGAGGCGCCAGTGCGGGCTGAGCTGTGCGGTGTAGTAGGCTTCAGCACCCTGCTCGTCGCCGACCGGGAGAAGGGCTGCCAACCCGTCCTCCACACGGCGGGCAAGTGAAAATCGGAAATAGCCGATCCCGAACCTGTCCTGCGGGCGAGCAGCCAACGGAACAGACCCGGCGACACCGGCTGTCATGCTCCAGTCCAGGACCTCCGGAGTCCCATCCGACACGCCGAAATGCCCGAACAGGCCCCAGCCGCGCTTCGGATCCGCCGGATCGCGCCACAGATACTGTTGCACCGTGTATTTGACATGGGTGCCACCACGCCCAGGCGGCTTGGCGCCCTCCAGTCCGGGCGGCGGTTGCACATCGGGGAAGTTCTCGCCCACGACTGCCTTCCGGCTGGTCTTGAACACACTCAGGCTGTGCCAACCCTGCTGGCCGCCGATGCGCGCCGGCAAGGTGGCCACCAGCATGACATTGACCCCATCCTCGAAAATGCCTTCGGGCGTGTAGCGCTGGGTCCAGTCGTCCGGCGTCCAGACCCCGCCACTCAGCAGCAGGGGCCCGGCAGGAACTGACAGGATCGCGCCATAGACTTTCGGCGAGGCAAGAAGAGCCGGCGGAGAAGCAAGCCCGATGTGCTGGAAACCGTCCTTGCCGCCACCACCGACGATCGGAATGGCGCTGCTCGATTCCAGCAGATTGATCTTGCCGGCCTGCAGCCGGGCCCGGCCGATGCGCTGCACGATGCTGTAGCTGATATCGGCTGCCTCGGCGTTGCTCTTCGGAAAACTCAGGGCTGTGTTGACCGGCAGCAGCAGCTGCGATCCGACCCTGTTCGTGTTGCGGCCATAGACGAACTCGCCGTGCAGAAGGAACGACAGACCCTTCCAAAGGCCCAGTCGTTCCCCGTCGACTGTGGCGAAGCCGTCCAGCCGCCCCCCATAGCGGGGGGCCTCGTCGCCATCGCCCGCGATCGCGGCCCCCAGGAACTGGGTCCATTCGCCACGTACAGCGACCGCTTCGGTTGCCTGCGCTGCGACAGATGCCCCCAGCAGGGCGAGGAAAGCTGCCGCGCGCTGCACCTCAGTCCAGCTTCTGACCGGGCGTGAGCGGGTCGGGAACAGGCGAATGGGCCTTGAGCGCTGCGAGACCCTTTACGCTGAGACCGGCCCAGCTTTTCGCCACCTGGCGGAATTCCGACAGGTTTGTGATGCTGTTGGAAGCGCCGCGCATCCCTTGCGCTTCTCGCCTGTCGAGGACGCGGCCGAGCAAGGCGTTGGTCAGGGAATCCCGCAATTCCAGCACCAGCGTTGCTTCCCCAGCATTGGCCGTGAAGGTGCGGGTGAAGCCCGAACTCATCGTGTCGGGGGCGTTGACGTACAGGTCGACGACACCGCTGCGCACCCGCAGCACATCGGCCCCCGGCGTGGTCACCACCTGGTAGCCTGCCTTGGTGAACGCCTCGGTGAAGATGTCCATCGTGTTGCTTCCGACCGTCTCGAGGATCTTCCGGGCATCCGCTTCCGTGACGCGCCGGTCCATTCCGCTGTTCATGGACTTCATCCAGTCCTTGCGAAAGGCCACCTCGGGCTGGTCGAGCATCACCTTCGAATATCCCCTAAAGTCAGCGCCCGGAAGCAGAAAGCCGACATCCATCTTCGGCGATTTCACTTCCACCAGCCCATCCCAGGTCTGGGCACTAGTGGGTTCGGCCAGGGCCTGGCCACTGAAGGCGAACGGCACCATGGCCGCAAAGGCAAGCATCGAAACCCGTTTGCGCATCGCACTCTCCCTTATCCAAACGCCCGGATGATTGCGCAAAAAGCCATGCACTTGAAGGTCTTGAAGGGGGATGCCTCGCCAAAGTGGCGCGCAAGGCGCAGTCGCGCCGCGCCAAGGCTCGCTGCTGGCTGCGCAACAGGCTAGACCTTTTGACATCCGTTCCAACGGCAAGAGGGCGAGGATTTGGGCAAGTCTGCCGACACCGAGACTGAAACCGAGTCCAGCGGCGTCTCAGATCGCGGCGAGCGCCGGTTCGAATTGACCACAGCGCTTGTGCTCGCGGTTGCCGGCCTTGCGTCTGCCTGGGCAAGCTTTCAGGGCGGACTTTGGGACAAGCTTGAGTCCGAGCAATATGCGCTTGCCAACTCGCACCTGACCGAAAGCTCGCAGTTGCTGATCCGCTCGGGCCAGGAGCAGGCTGTTGGGGCAGCGTTGTTCCTGCAGTGGCTGGACGCCATGTCCGACAAGCAGGAAAAGCGCGCGAAGGTCATCGAATACCATATGCCGCCCTGGTTTGCCGACGAGTTCGCAAACTGGCGCAAGCAGCTGCCGGCAGACCTCGAAACGGTCGAACCCAATGCACCGTTGCCCCGCTTCACCGGGCCGAGCCTTGAAAAGGCCGTTTCCGAGCGGGCGGCTTCCGACAGCGCCAGGGCCGAGGCCCAGCAGGCCGGCAACAATGGCGACACCTACGACATTGCAAATGTCGTGCTGGCCGTTTCGCTGTTCCTCGCCGGTATCACGTCGGTTCTGCGCTCGCGGCGCGGCAAGCAGATCGTGATGGGGCTGGCAGGACAGCTGACGATTACAGCCGTCGTTGCGATGACGATGGCGCCGCGGATCCCGATCTAGGTCGTCCGGCGTCAGTAGCGGCGGACGGTCCTCCGAGCCGTTGCGGCAACCGGCACGTTGCCGGCAGCGCCCGGCTGGTTGATGCCGGGATCATAGGCCCCGACCCCCGGTGCCCCGACGCCAACGCCGG
>JBGTBK010000299.1:0-2738 GCA_041749355.1 Sandaracinobacter sp.
CGCCATGCTCCACATCGCCGGCGTCACCAACGCCGCCGACTGGCGCGGCTTCGAACAGGGCAACATCCTGGGCACGGCCATGCTCCGCCGCGCCATCGGCCCGCTGCCCCTCGTCCATGTCTCATCCCTGTCGGCCCGCGAACCCCGCCTCTCCACCTACGGCTGGTCCAAGCTGGTCGGCGAACGGATCGCCCGCGGCGCCGAAGGGCCGGTCGTCGTCGTCCGCCCGCCGGCTGTCTATGGCCCGGACGACCGCGAATTCCTCGAACTGATGAAGGTCGCAGGCACCGGCTTCGTGCCCTTCCCGGCCCGCTCGGTCGCCGCCATGATCTACGGGCCCGATCTCGCCGAAGCGCTGGTCGCACTCGCCGAAGACATCGCAGGCCCGGCCCGCAGCAACAGCTTCACCTTCGAGATCGACGACGGCACCGGCGGCTACACCCCCGCCCAGGTCGCCTCCGCCATCGGTTCGGCGCTCGGCCGAACCGTCCGCCCGTTCGAGGTGTCGCCCACCCTGCTCCGCCTCGCAGCACTGGGAGACACGGCCTTCGCGAAACTGAAGGGCAGCCTCCCCCGCATCACCCGCGACCGGGCCGGCTACATGGCACACCGCGACTGGTCCGCCGACAGCCGGGCGCTGGCCGCCTTCGGCCTCTGGCAGCCCCGCACCAGCCTCGCCGAAGGCATGGTCGCAACAGCCGCCTGGTACAGGGCGCAGGGCCTTCTGCCGTGAAGGCCGCCCGCGCCGGCATGCTCTATGGGCTGGTCCTGTTCGGAATCGGCTTCCTGCTTGCGATGATCCGCATCCCCTTCCTTGTGCCCCTGCTGGGCGAAACCGCTGCCGTGCTGATCGAACTGCCGGTGATGCTGGCTGCCGCCTGGGCCGTCGCCGGTGCATTCATCCGTCGCAATCCCCTCACGCGGGGTGCCGCGGTCCTGATGGGGGCTGCCGCTCTTCCCGTCCTGCTTGGCGCCGAACTGGCGCTCGGCATCGCCATGGGCGGCTCGCTGTCGGACATCCTTGCAGGCTGGGGCCGGATGCCCGGCAGCCTCGCCCTTGCAGCACAGGTCGCGGTTGCTGCCTTCCCGGTCCTCAGGTCAGCCCATTAAGCGTCCCCATTCCTATCCGCTTTCCGCCACAATCGTCCTGCAAAGGGCAGGCCACAGCATTTCCGGAGCATTTGATGGACCGCGCCGAAACCTACGCCCGCTTGGCCGAACTGATCGCCCCCTTCAACAAGAAGGGAATCACCGTCAGCGAAGCCACCTCCTTCGCCGACGACCTCGAGCTCGACAGCCTGACCGTCATGGACCTCGTCGCCAACATCGAGGACGAGTGGGACATCAACATGCCGCTCAACATCCTCCCCGACCTCGAGACCGTCGGCCAGCTCGCCGATGCCGTCGTCAAGCTGAAGGCTTGACCATGACAACCGTCAAGCTGAAGGGCTGAGTGCGATGACCGACCTTCTCTCGAAATTCGATCCCTTCATCGCCGAGCACAAGGGCCTGCTCGACACCGGCGTGAACGACCCGTTCGGCGTGGTGATGACCAAGGTTCTCTCCCCCACCCGCGCCGTCATCAACGGCCGCGAGACCATCCTGGTCGGCACCTACAACTACATGGGCATGACGTTCGACCATGACGTCATCGAGGCCGGCCAGCGGGCCCTCATCGAATTCGGCGCCGGCTCCACCGGCAGCCGGGTGCTGAACGGCACCTTCGCGCCCCACATCGCGGTCGAACAGGCGCTGAAGGATTTCTACGGCACGAAATCCGCGATCGTGTTCAGCACCGGCTACCAGGCCAATCTCGGCATGGTCTCCACGCTCGCCGGCAAGGGCGACTACATCATCCTCGACGCCGACAGCCACGCCTCGATCTACGACGGCTGCAAGCTGGGCAATGCCGAGGTCGTCCGCTTCCGCCACAACAATGTCGAAGACCTCGACAAGCGCCTCGGCCGCCTGCCCGCAGAAGCCGGCAAGCTCGTCATCCTCGAAGGCGTCTATTCGATGCTCGGCGACATCGCCCCGCTCACCGAGCTCGTCGCCGTCGCCAAGAAGCACAACGCCATGACCCTGGTCGACGAAGCCCATGCCATGGGCTTCTTCGGCAAGCACGGTCGCGGAGTCTACGAAGAGCAGGGCCTTGAAAACGAAGTCGATTTCGTCGTCGGCACCTTCTCGAAGTCGGTCGGCACCGTCGGCGGCTTCGCAGTCTCCAACCACCCCAAGTTCGAGATCCTGCGCCTGGTGTGCAACCCCTATCGCTTCACCGCCTCGCTTCCGCCCGCGGTCGCCGCAACCGCCGAAGCCTCCATCCGCAAGCTGATGGGCGCACAAGCCAAGCGCGACAATCTCTGGGCCGTCTCCCGCAAGCTCCACGCCGGCCTCAAGGCCGCCGGCTTCAAGATGGCGACCGACACGCCCGAAAGCGCGATCATCGCCGTCCTCCTCCCCGACCAGGTGAGCACGGTCGCCATGTGGCACCAGCTGCTCGAGCACGGCATCTACTGCAACATGAGCCGCCCCCCCGCCACACCCGCCGGCATTTTCCTCCTGCGCTGCTCGCTCTCTGCCGCCCACACCCTCGAAGACGTCGACGTCATCGTCGCGCGCTTCGTGCAGGCCCGCGAAAGCCTCGCCGCGCTCAACCCGTCCTCCGTGAAAGCCGCCTGAATAATGTCGTCACCCCGGCGCAGGCCGGGGTCCAGCTTCAACCTGCGGACTGGACC
>JBGTBK010000300.1:0-3503 GCA_041749355.1 Sandaracinobacter sp.
GACCGGCTGGCGGAAGGCCAGGTGCTGCGCGTGCCGCCGCTGGACGTGCAG
This sequence comes from Sandaracinobacter sp., assembly GCA_041749355.1. GTDB lineage: Bacteria > Pseudomonadota > Alphaproteobacteria > Sphingomonadales > Sphingomonadaceae > Sandaracinobacteroides. The sequence goes on from JBGTBK010000300.1 coordinate 52, forward strand.
CCGGTGGCGGCGCTTGCGGCAAAGCCGGTGCGGCCGAAGAAGATCCTGAGCCCGGAGCAGACCGAGTTTGCGCTGAGCCTTGTGATCCACAAGTCGAAGCATGCGCTGGTGCTGAACAAGCCGCCGGGGCTGGCGACGCAGGGGGGCTCCAAGACCTTCGAGCATGTGGACGGGCTGCTGGATGCCCTGATGTTCGACACGGAAACCCGGCCCAAGCTGGTGCACCGGCTGGACAAGGACACGAGCGGGGTCCTGCTGCTGGCGCGGACATCCCGTGCGGCTGCCTTTTTCGGGAAGTGCTTTGCCACGCGCGACACCAGGAAGATCTACTGGGCGATCACGGCCGGCGGGCCGCGGCTGGACGATTCCCTGATCGACCTGCCGATCGGGAAGCAGCCCGGCACCGGCGGCGAGAAAATGCATGTGGACGAGGAGGAAGGCCTGGTTGCGAAATCCCGCTTTCGGGTGATCGACCGGGCGGCCGACCGGGCGGCCTTCGTGGAGATGCAACCGATGACGGGGCGCACCCACCAGCTGCGCGTGCACGCAGCCGCCACCGGCACGCCGATCGTTGGCGACGGGAAATATGGCGGCCAGGCTGCCTTCCTGACCGGGGGTGTCAGCCGAAAGATGCACCTGCACGCGCGGCGGCTGGTGATCGACCTGCCCGATGGCGGCAAGCTGGATGTGAAGGCCGAACTGCCCCAGCATTTTGCCGAGACGCTGGAAACGCTGGGCTTTTCGCCCGCCGACGCGGACCTGCCCGACGCCGAGCCGATGGCGCCGGTGAAGAAGAAGAGCCCGCGGCGGACGAGTTCGGCGACATCGGGCAACCGGCGGGGCGAGCGGCGCAGCCGGGCGAAATAGGGGGAAACTGGCGCATGGAGATTGACCGGAGGATGCTTCTGGCAGGCGCCGGCGCTGCCGCCCTGATGCCCGGTGCGGCTATGGCGCAGGCCGATCCGGTGCCGGCGCGCGCGAAGATCGCGGCGGCCGCCGAAGCCGACAAGGCGGCAAGCGTGAAGCGGCTGCAGGCCTGGATCCAGCATCCGGGGATCGCTGCCGAAAAGTGGCGGATGCAGGAATCCTGCGACTTTTCGATGGGCCTGTTGCGCGACGCCGGCTTCCAGCGGGTGGAGAAGGTTCCGACCAGCGGCGAGCCCGGCATCTTCGCGACACTGGATGCGGGCGCCAAGCGGACCATGGGCATCTACTTCATGTACGACGTGAAGCAGGTGAACCCGGAGGAATGGTCGACCCCGCCGTTCAACGCCGAGATCATCGACAAGCCCGGCTGGGGCCGCGCGGTGCAGGGCCGGGGCGCCGTGAACCAGAAGGGGCCGCAGATGGCCTTCCTTGGGGCGCTGCATGCGATGAAGGCGGCCGGCCAGAAGCTGCCGGTGAACCTGGTGCTGGTGGCCGAGGGCGAGGAGGAGATTGCCTCTCCGAACTTCCACGAGATCGTGGCGCGGCCCGAGATCCTGAAGGCGCTGAAGCGCTGCGAGGGGATCATCATCCCGTCGGCCTGGCAGGCGGCCAATGGCGGGGTCAGCATCAACCTGGGCGCCAAGGGGCCGCTGGAATTCCAGCTGATCTCCAGCGGCGAACGCTCGGGCCGGGGGCCGAAGGGCGACATCCATTCCAGCAACCATGCAATGGTGGACAGCCCCGTCTGGCGGCTGGTGAAGGCGCTGGACACGCTGGTGGCGGAAGACGGCCACACCCCGGCGATCGACGGCTGGTTCGAGAATGTGCGGCCGCTGACCGCGCGCGAGAAGGAACTGATCGGGCTGAACGCGGCCGCGACCGATGAAGCGGCCATGAAGGCGGCCTATGGGGTGAAGCGCTGGATCAACGACGAGCCCTGGGAAAAGGCGCTGGAGCGCCTTGCGAGCCAGCCGACGGTGAACATCCAGGGGCTGGTGGCCGGCTATGACGGGCCTGGCGGCAAGACCATCCTGCCAGGGCGCGCCGAGGCGAAGCTGGAATGCCGGCTGGTGCCCAACCAGACCAAGAAGGAAGCCGAGACCAAGCTTCGCGCGCATCTGAAAAGCCGCGGCTTCGACGACATCGAGGTGGTGGTGTCGGGCGGCTATGACCCGACCGAGACGGCCGAGGATGCGCGCATCATCCGGGCGCAGAAGTCGGTCTATGCCCGCTATGGCGCACCGGCCACCCTGAACCCGCGCCTTGCCGGCAGCTGGCCGGGATCGGTGTTCACCCAGCCGCCGGTCGCGATTCCCGCCGGGCAGTTCGGGCTTGGCCATGGCGCCGGCGCGCATGCCCCCAACGAGTATTTGGTGATCGACAGCACCAACCCCAAGGTCCAGGGGCTGGTGGGCGCGACGATGGGCTTTGTCGATTTCCTGTACGAAATGGCGCGGATCGCCTGACATGCGCCTCGCCGTGTTCGACTGCGATGGCACGCTGGTGGACAGCCAGGCGAACATCATCCGCGCGATGCATTCGAGCTTCCAGCGGATGGGCCTGCCAGACCCGGACCCCCATTCGGTGCGCCGCGTGGTGGGGCTGAGCCTGGTGGAGGCGATGCAGGCGCTGCTGCCGGAGGCCGACGCCGGGCTGCATGCGCGGCTGGCCGAGGATTACAAGACGGCATTCCAGCGCCTGCGGGCCGACCAGCGGCTTGATCCGGAGCCGCTGTTCGACGGGATCGGCGACCTGCTGGAGACGCTGGAGGCCGAAGGCTGGCTGCTGGCGGTCGCGACCGGCAAGAGCGACAGGGGGTTGAAATTCTGCCTGGAGCATCATGGCATCCATGACCGCTTCATCAGCCTGCAGACGGCCGACCGGCACCCGTCGAAACCGCATCCGTCGATGCTGCTGCAATGCCTTGCCGATGCCGGGGTGCCCGCGGGGCAGGCCTGCATCATCGGCGACACGGTGTTCGATGTGTCGATGGGCGTGAATGCGGGCGTGACGGCGATCGGGGTGGACTGGGGCTATCATGAGGCCGACGAACTGGTCGAGGCCGGCGCGATCGGGGTGGCGCGCGACGCGGCGCACCTGAAGGCGCTGCTGGATGGCTGAGCCCCCCGCCCCCTCCAAGGTGGACATCTGGCTGGCGCGCGGCCTGCTGGTGGCTGGTCTCTGGTTTGCCGGCACCGGCATCTTCGATCTGGTGCGCGCCGATCCGGTGCACTGGGCGGACCTGCTGGTCCATGTCCCCGGGATCGGCGCGGGCGCGCTGTTCCTGACCGGGGCCTGGCGGATGCGGGCGGCGCTGAGGTGGGACCCGCCGACGGATGAGTGAGACGGATGGAGACGATGCTGCGCGCGACGGGGCTGTGCGCGACGCGGAGGCGAAGCGCAGGCTGTGGCTGATGACGCTGGTGCGGCTGGCGGGCTATGGGGTGGTGATCCTGGGGATGTGGATTGCCGGCCAGTCGCAGGGGCGGGGCTGGCAGATGGCGGCAGGGCTTTGTGCGATGGGG
>JBGTBK010000301.1:0-2756 GCA_041749355.1 Sandaracinobacter sp.
GCGGAGAGCCCAGGCAGGCTGCGCAGCGTCGGTGCCGCGCTGATAGACGAAGGGGAAGCGGGCGAGTGCGGCCTTGGCGACGGCCGGGTCGATGGGCCGTTCGGGGGCCAGCGACGAGAAGCCCGCGCGGGCCAGGAAGACCAGCTGGTCAACCGTCAGGTCGCCGATTGCGCGGATGTCGCCCGTGAAGCCCTGTTCGCGCAGGATCCGCGCCGAGGAATAGGCCCGGCCGTCGCGCCACTTGGGGAAGGCGAGGCCGATGACGCGGTGATTGCTCAGGTCTGCGTGGGCGCGGACATCCTCGTCCGGGCCCAGCACAACGTCGGGCTCGGCGCCGATGACAGCGCGGTCGTCGATTGCAAACAGCTCAGCCATAGACAGCCTCCTTGAACGGGGCCGCGCCAAGGCGGCGGTAGGTGTCGAGGAAGCGCTCGCCGCTCTCACGCTTTTCAAGATAGGCTTCCGTCAGCTTCTCGACCGCATTGACGATGCCAGCCTCGTCAAAGCCGGGACCCAGGATCTGGGCAAGGCTTGTGTCTTCCGCGCCCGAGCCGCCCAGCAGCAGCTGGTAGTTCTCGGTGCCCTTCCGGTCGACTCCCAGCACCCCGATGTGGCCGGCGTGGTGGTGGCCGCAGCCGTTGATGCAGCCCGACACCTTGATCTTCAGCTCGCCCAGTTCCGATTCCTTCGGCGCCAGCCGCTCGGCGATCTGCTTGGCAACCGGGATCGAGCGCGCGTTGGCGAGCGTGCAGTAATCGAGGCCGGGGCAGGCGATCACGTCGGTCGCCCGGTCCAGGTTCACGTCGGCAAGGCCGATCTCGACCAGCCGCTGCCACACCGCCTTCAGGTCCTGTGTGCGCACATGCGGCAGCACCAGGTTCTGCGCGTGCGTCACGCGCACCTCGTCGAAGCTCAGCTGCTCGGCGAGGTCCGCGATTGCTTCCATCTGCTCGGCAGAGGCGTCTCCGGGGATGCCCGACAGCGGCTTCAGCGAGATGTTGACGATGGAATAGCCGGCCACCTTGTGGGCTGCGACCTGGCGATCGACCCACAGGGCAAAGTCCGGGTCGGCGCGATCGATGGCGGTCGAGAGCCCGGTCTCGAATGCAGGCGGCGCAAAAAAGGCACGGACTCGGTCGATCTCGGCCTGCGGGGCATCGAGGCCCAGCGCCTTCACATGTTGGAACTCGGCTTCCACCTGGCGGGTGAACTCCTCGGCGCCAAGCTCGTGCACCAGGATCTTGATGCGCGCCTTGTAGATGTTGTCCCGCCGTCCGTAGCGGTTGTACACGCGCAGGATCGCCTCGTTGTAGCTCAGGTAGTCGGCAACGGGCAGAAACTCCCGGATGACAGGCGCGATGAAGGGCGTGCGCCCCATGCCGCCGCCCACGAACACGCGGAAGCCCGTCTCCCCGGCGGCACTCTTCACCACCTGCAACCCGATGTCGTGCAGCTTCATGGCCGCCCGATCAGTGTCGGAGGCGATCACGCAGATCTTGAACTTGCGCGGCAGATAGCTGAATTCGGGGTGGAAGCTCGACCATTGGCGCAGCAGCTCGGCCCAGATGCGCGGATCGTCCACCTCGTCGGCGGCGGCGCCTGCATATTGGTCAGAGCTGATGTTGCGGATGCAGTTGCCCGAGGTCTGGATGGCATGCATCTCGACGGTTGCCAGCTCCGCCAGCAAGTCGGCCGCTTCCTCCAGCCGGATCCAGTTGTACTGGATGTTCTGGCGCGTGGTGAAATGCCCATAGCCCCGGTCATATTTGCGGGCGACATGGCCCAGCATCCGCATCTGCGCACCCGACAGCGTGCCATAAGGAATGGCCACCCGCAGCATATAGGCGTGCAGTTGCAGATAGAGACCGTTCTTCAGCCGCAGCGGCTTGAAATGGTCTTCGTCCAGCTCGCCCGAAAGGCGGCGGGCCACCTGGTCGCGGAACTCGTCGACCCGCGCGTCGACGATCGCCTGGTCGATCTCGTCATACCTGTACATCAGCGCCAATCCTGTCCTGCAATGGCAAGGTCTGCGCGCACGGTCGGGCCATAGGCCCTGATCCGCTCGCGGACCTTCACCGGGCGCCAGCGCCCATCAACCTGTTCCGCATCGATGAGGGCGAGATCGCTCACCCGCTCGTGCAGGGCTTCCCGCGCGATGATGGCCTCGCCGTCGGCGTCGACCGCAACCGCCGAGTCTATGGTCAGGCTCCAGCCGTCGCCGTTCCACCACAGCACGTCGCCGCGCAGCAGCTCATTGCCTGTCAGCAGCTTCACCATGCCCCGAATTCCTCCAGCTCCCGGGCAAAGTCCCGCGCCATCACATCCTCGGCGTCGGCAAGCGCCGCCACCCGGCCAACCACCAGAACGGCGGGGCTCTTCACATCCTCGCGGGCGACCACGTCACCCAGTTCGGCCAGCAGCGTGCGGATCGCCCGCGCGCCGGCCAGCGTGCCGCGCTCCAGGATGGCGACGGGCATGTCCGGCGAAACCCCGTCCGCGATCAGCTTGTCGGCAATCATTCCGGCCGTCGTGATGCCCATGTACACGACCAGTGTGCGCCCCGGCCCGGCGAGGCCGCGCCAGTCCTGTTCCTTCAGCCCCTGGCAGGTGCCGGCAACGAAGCTGACCGCGCTGGAAAGCGCCCGGTGCGTCAGCGGAAGGCCGGCCTCGGCGGCACAGCCAAGCGCTGCCGAAACACCGGGCACCACGTCGCAGGGGATGCCGGCTGCGCGCGCAGCCTCAAGCTCCTCGCCGCC
>JBGTBK010000302.1:0-15461 GCA_041749355.1 Sandaracinobacter sp.
GGCCTCGTCTCCGCCGCCCTCATCGCCGTCCCCGGCGCATCCGCCTATTTCCTCGGCGGCGGCGTCGTCTACACCCCCCGCGCCCGCCACCGCCTGCTCGACCTGAAACGCGAGGAAGTCCGGGGCTTGCGAGGCGCCTCCGAACCCTACGCCCGCGTCCTGGCCGAACGCGCAAAGCAACGTTTCAGCGTCACTTGGGGCCTCGGCGAAACCGGCGCCACCGGGCCTTCGGGCAACCCCTACGGCGATGCGCCGGGGCATTGCTGCTATGCGGTGGCAGGCCCGTCGGGAACTGTGTCGTTTACGTTGGAGACAGGCGAGTCCGACCGCCTGCAGAATATGCTGGTCTTCAGCCGCCATGTGCTGGCTTCGCTGCTGGAGCAGGTGACAGCTTCGGGTTGAGCCTCCGGCGGGGCGGGCTCTGCCCGCCACCCGGCAGGGAAATGATTTCCCTGCACCCTCCTTCTTAAGGTCCATCCCCGTCGCCCCGGGCTTGTCTGCCCCCGCCGAACCGAAGGTCGGCTTGCTACGGATGATGCTGGGTTTCAGCGCCAGTGATGCTGACCCAGGACTGCCTGTTCTTCTCGTATATCGAATAGGCGGGAGGCGGAAAATCTGCCTCATCGAAAAGACCCAGAGGGACCGCGATCAGTTCTGGCCATGCATCGATCATATAGGACACCGTCGATCCGCAGCTCGGGCAAAACCGGTAAGTGACCTCGCGTCCACTGTCCGCGGTCCGAACAAACTCGAGCCAGTTCCCCAGAACAGTGACAGCGTCGACAGGGAAGCGAACCTGGGCCGAAAAAGCGCTCCCGGTCCGTTGTTGGCAGGCCCGGCAGTGACAGACAGAAAGTCTGAGGGGTTCACCCAAGCAGTTCGCTCTAAGGCTACCGCAACGGCATGAGGCGACGCGCATCATTCTGCTTCCCGATCGCCCGCATCTGCGTTTAGCAAGCTGTTGATGTAAACCCGCACGTCGTCGGGCCAGTGCGCAATGGTGGAAGCGAACATGGCGCTGTCAGAACGGTAAAGCGCACGCAGCGCTTCCTCGTAGCCGTTCATATCGCCGCAAAGGCCCTGCATGAACCGATACGCCGCGTCTTGGCGCTCACGGACAGTGCGCCCTTGTGAGCGTGCAGCATCCACGAGACGTCGAAGCGCAGCAGAAGCGCCGCCACTTTGTTGAGAGAGCCAATCCCAGTGTCGCGGAAGCAGCGTCACCTCTCGCGCATGAACGCCCAGTTTCGGGCGTCCGACAGGCTGGGACGCATTCCCTGCCATTGTTCCCCGAAAATCGAGGTCCGTCACTCGCCCTGTCTCGTCATCGAAGACGAGGATGGATTCTTTGTGCTCGGCCAAGTCCGATAGGATTTGCCTTTGGACTTCGTCGCGCGTGCCAGAGGCAACTCGCTCGTGGGCGAGAAAAGCCGTGAAACCTGTCATCTTCGAATGCCTCCTGAGAGGCGGATTTATACCCGGATGAAAATAGAGTCAATTTCATCTGGGTAATAATATGGTCGCGCCCGATCGGTGTCAGCGTTCGGGTCGAGAGTAGACATGGCGGCGCAGGCATCCGCCGCGCCGAAGGCATAAGACTCCCGAGACGCGAGCAACAGCCCTGCAGGTTGTCCCCGTCAACTCCGGGGGTGCAGGGCACCCCGTGCCCTGCCGGGTCCCAAGGGCAGAGCCCTTGGGCTCATCCTTTCAGACACCCCAGAACCCGCCCTGTCCTACACCCGCAAAACCTGCCAGCCTCTCGCGCTCGCTCTTTCCCCTGTCGATCCACCTCACAAGGCCCCTGTCCTACAGGCCCCGATCCGTGCATCGCGCGGGCGCGCCCGCCCGATCGCGCGAGTCACCGTGAACATTGTGAAGTTTCGGGAAGCCGGGATCGCCCTGCACGGCGTCATCCCTTCGCCTGTCTGCTCCGGGGCGAGGCGGCGAGGCCAAGGAACACCAGCACCGCCTGGTTCAGCCGCACCATGTCCGCATCGTCCAGCCGACCGATCCGGGCGCCGATCTTGGATTTGGGAACTGTTGTGAGTTTGTCCACCATCAGCCGCGAGCGCGACTTTAGCCCGTTTCGCGCGCTCGGCTCGACCACCAGCCGGAACAGCGGCGCGTCGGTGGGGTCGGTGGTGAAGGCGCAGATGGTGACGGAGGCGGTTGCGTCGAAGCTGTCGTCCTGCACGATCACGACGGGGCGTGGTTTGCCGGCGTAGTCATTGCCGCCCGAGACAGTCCAGATCTCGCCCCGCTTCACGAAGGGGTTCAGTCGTCCCGGTCGGACACGGCGTCGATGAAGGCCTGATCCGCATGGGCCTCTGCGCTGGCAGCGACGGCTGACGACTGCTGATGCGCTGCAGCCTGGAAAGCCGCAGACCGCACATCGGGCACCCAGATCTGGATCGGGCGCAACCCCTGCGCGCGCAGACGATGCCGATGCGCCTGCACCTTCCCGCGCGAGGACTCAGGATGTGCCGAACTGCGCATGACAGACCTCCTATAAGGTTACATGTAACCTATCACGGCACGGGCCGGAATGCCAGCACCCTGTGCGCAAGCCCTCAGCCCGGCGTCGCCCAGGCCTTGGCACACTCCGCGATCAGCTCTTCCAGCCGGTCGAACAGCTCGGGTTCGGGCTTCTTGAAGTTGAAGCAGCTCTTGCCCTGCATGCGCTTTTCCAGCTCGGCAGGAACCTTCGCCCGCAGCGCGGGCTCCGAATAGATGGGCATCAGGTGCACAGAGACGTAGTTCTTCTTCAGCTGCACCGCCCCAAACCAGGCGCCTTCCGTCTTGCCCGGCTCCAGCCAGACGGCTTTCAGCACCAGGTTGCCCGGCGCGTCGGTGGTCGTGTCCATGGTGGCAGCCGCGCGCAGCATCCGCGCGCGAAGCTCGCCAAACACCGGTTCCAGCATGTCGTCTCTCCCGTTCTCCGGGGGGATGGTGCGCGGCGCGGGGGCAACCTGCAAGGGGCCTACCCATGCGGCCGGCGGCGGAGCCGCCGAGTCCGCTCTGGCAGAATTGCGAAGGCAGAAAGGTTTCGGGCGAAGCCCGCTTGTCGGACGTGTCGGTGGCATTTGCCACCGCACGCCGGCCAGGCCTGCGGCGACTCGCGGATTAGCGCGTTGCGCTAACCGTCGGCGCCTTTGGCCTAGAAGCGCAGCCCGCCCTTCTGCTTCTGCTTGCCCTTCTGCGGCGGGGGCGGGGCCTGTTTCGGCTTTTCGGCGCCCTTGGGTTTCCGGCCCAGGATGAAGTCGGTGTAGTCGTCCAACGAGCCCGAGAATTCCTTGGCCGCGCCCGAATCCACCAGCACCAGCCGGTCTGCGACCAGCTCCAGCATGTGCCGGTCGTGGCTCACCAGAACTACCGCACCCGAAAAGCTGTTCAGTGCCTGCACCAGCGCCTCGCGGGTGTCGACATCCAGGTGGTTGGTCGGTTCGTCCAGGATCAAGAGGTGCGGCGCGTCCCGCGTGATCAGCGCCAGCGCAAGCCGCGCCCGCTCGCCGCCCGAAAGGCCGCTGACTTTCTGCGTCGCCCGCGCGCCCGAAAACCCGAACCGCCCCAGCTGGGCGCGAACGGCGGCCTGCGAAGCCCCCTGCATCTGCCGGGTCATATGCTCCAGCGGCGTGTCGTCGCCGTCCAGCTCCTCCACCTGATACTGGGTGAAATAACCCACCTTCAGCTTGCCGGGCGCGTGCATCTCGCCCTGCATCGGCGGCAGCTGGGCCGCCAGCAGCCGGGCGAGCGTGGTCTTGCCATTGCCGTTCCGTCCCAACAGCGCCAGCCGGTCGTCCGGGTCCACGCGCAGGTTCAGCCTGGTCAGGATCGGCTTCTCGGCCTCATACCCCACCGCCGCCATGTCCATGGTGATCAGCGGCGGCTTCATTTCCTCAGGAGACGGGAAGTCGAAGCTCAGCGTCGGGTCTTCCACCAGCGCCGCGATCGGCTGCATCTTGGCCAGCGCCTTCTGGCGGGACTGCGCCTGCTTGGCCGTGCTGGCGCGAGCCGAGTTGCGCGCGATATAGTCCTGCAGCTTCGCCCGCTGCGCATCCTGCGCGGCCTTGGCCGCCGCCAGCTGCGCCAGCCGCTCGGCCCGTTGGCGCTCGAAGCTGTCGTAGCCGCCGGAATAGAGCGTGGTCTTGCCCCCTTCCAGGTGCAGGATGTTGTCGACCACATTGTTCAGCAAGTCCCGCTCGTGGCTGATAACGATCATCATGGCGGGATAGGATTTCAGGAAATTCTCCAGCCACATGGTGGCTTCGAGGTCGAGGTGGTTCGAAGGCTCGTCCAGCAGCAGCAGGTCGGGCTCGGAGAACAGCAGCGCAGCCAGCGCAGCCCGCATCTTCCAGCCGCCCGAATAGCTCGACAGCGGCCGGTTCTGCATCTCCTCGTCGAAGCCCAGGCCCACCAGGATCCGTGCCGCCCGCGACGGGGCCGCATAGGCGTCGATCGCCATCAGCCGCTCATGGATCTCGCCGAAGCGGTCCATGTCCTCGCAGGTCTCGCTCTCCAGCAGCAGCGCCGCCCGCTCGGTGTCGGCGGCAAGCACCAGGTCGATGGGCGTCGTCTCCCCATCCGGCGCTTCCTGCGCGATATAGCCGATCCGCGTGCCGCGCGGCATGTCCAGCCGGCCTTCATCGGGCTCGATGAAGCCCATCATCACCTTCATCAGCGTCGACTTGCCGGCGCCGTTGCGCCCGATCAGCCCGATGCGGCTCCGCCCCGGAAGTGCCGCGGTTGCCTTGTCGATGATGGTCCGCCCGCCAAGGCGCACAGTGATTCCGGAGATATTAAGCATGGTGGCCGCGCCCTAGCGGATTTTGCTGCACTGCGACAGGGGCCTTCGGACCCAGCCAATCCGGCAGCCCATCTGGCACGAACAGGGCAACTGACAACATGCAAGGCGATGCCGCCCCATCGCCTTGATACAGACCCCCGGATCACATAGGCGAGGATGGGGGGAAGATCATGATGCCAGCCAAGGATATCATTTCCACGATCAAGGACGCTGCGGTCGCCTTGCGGGAAGTCGCCCTGATCGCGCTTCTTGCGGTGCTCTTGTTCAACCCCCCTGTCCTTGTCGGCTGGCTGGAAAACAGCAAGCTCGAAAAGGTCGGCGTGTTCGGAATCAGCTTCGAGGCCCGAAAGGCGGCCCAGGAATCGCGAAACCAGGGGCTCGCGGCCGCCAACGAGGTGAGCCAACTGAAAGAGCAGGCCCGGATCACCGAAGCCAACTTCGGAAAGCTGCAGGCCGCACTAGAAAAGACGGTCGCCAGAACTGCCGGCAACACGTCGAATGCCTCTGCCAGGTCAGGCCTTGATGATGGTGTCCGTGAAATCTCCCGGCAGCTCGACGTTGTTCGGCGTGACATCGAAATGACGCGCGCCGCTGCCCAGCGCGCACAAACCGGCACCCAAAAGGCTCTGATTGCCCAGACCCAGGCTGTCGAGAAGGCAGGCGGATCTGTGAAGCGGGAGGGCTGGGTCTGGGTCGGCCAGATCGACACGCGCACCGGCAAGCTTCGGGACGTCGGGACGCCTGAAACCGTCTACGAGCCAGGCTCCCTCGACCCCGGCAAGCTGACCGGCAGCCTGCTCAGGTTCCGGTCCACAACCGACATCTATCAGGAGCCGTTCGATGGTGCCGGCCGCGCCAGCCCGATCGTGGCAGTCGCAGCTGCCGAAACGGCCGGAACTGTCCTCGAGGCGAAACTGATCCGCTTCAAGCGAGAGGGCCTGCCGCTCCGCGATGCCGACGATCAGATCCTGTGGGCGCGCATCGCTCCGCGCGGATAGATCACGGGCCCTTCACCAAAGCACCGCCCTTCATCACGAAGTCGACCGACTTCAGCGCCTTCACGTCGGCCAGCGGGTCGCCGGCAACTGCGATGAGGTCGGCGTGATAGCCAGGCCGCAGCGCGCCGATGTCCTTCACGCCCAGCAGGTCTGCGGCGTTGGTGGTGGCGGCCACGATTGCGCTCGTCGGCGTCATGCCATGCTGCACCATCAGCTCGAACTCGTCGGCGTTGCGGCCGTGCTTCGAAACGCCGGCATCGGTGCCAAACGCGATCTTCACGCCGGCGGGCACCGCGCGCTGCAGCGCCTTGCCGGTCACCTCCAGGCGCCATTTCACCTTTTCCAGCACCGCCGGCGGATAGGCGTTGGGGTTCGCCGCCAGCCGCTCCTTGTAGCCGTTCACCGTGCTCAGCGTCGGCACATAATAGGCGTTGGCCTTGCGGAACAGCTTCAGGGAGTCGTCGTCCGGCATGGTGCCATGCTCGATGCTGTCGGCGCCCGCTTCCAGCGCGACGTTCATTCCCGCCGTGCCATGCGCGTGCACGGCCACCTTCTTGCCGTGCAGGTGCGCGGTCTCCACCACGGCCTTGGCTTCATCCAGGAACATCTGCTGGCCAAGGCCTGCGCCGATGCGGCTGTTCACCCCGCCGGTCGTCGCGATCTTGATCACGTCCACCCCGCGCCGCACCTGCATGCGCACCGCCTGGCGGCAGGCATCCACCCCGTCGCACAGATTTTCCTGCCCGATCGAACCGTGCAGATCCTCGGCCATGGAGTTGGTCGCGTCCATGTGGCCCGAGGTGACCGAGATCGACCGCCCCGCATCCACGATCCGCGGCCCCATCACCCAGCCGGCCTCCACCGCGTCGCGCAGCGCCAGCGTCGCGCCACTGCCGTCGCCCAGGTTGCGCACCGTGGTGAAGCCCGCGTTCAGCGTCTTCATGCCGTTCCATTGCGCCCTAAGCGCATTCAACCCCGGCGACGAAGTCAGCCCTTCCACCAGCGCCGCTTCGCCGCCCGCATCGCTGTCGAGGTGCACATGAGAATCGATCAGGCCCGGCAGCACCATCCGCGTGCCAAGGTCGATCACCGTCGCGCCCGGGGGCGCCTGCCGGCCCGGCAGAAGCGCGGTGATGCGGCCCTTGTCGATCACGATGGAGGTTGGCCCCAAGGGTGCCCGGCCCGGCTCGGCCAGAACCCGGTCGGCCTGCACCACGGTCACCTGCGCAAGCACGGGCGCCGCGGTTGCAGCAAGAAGCGTGGCGGTCAGCAGGCGCAGCATTTTCCGGGGTCTCCCTTGTCGAATTCGGGTGCACCCTAAGCGGCGTTTGGGCCGGGCGCTACTGCTTCGGCGCGGCGGCTGTCACATCCTCGATCCAGCTGTCGGTCAGCACCTCGGGCTCCTCACGCACCACAGGCGGCTCGGCGCCAGGCACCAGGCTCGGGTCCAGCTGGCCAGGGTCTGCCACGGCGGCCCCCTCCAGCGCCGGGTCGCCACCGGCTCTCAGCCCATAGGCCTCGGCGTCGGGCTCGATGCCATAGTCGGGCAGTTCCACCTGGTCGTTCAGCGGCGTAGGGGCCACGCCCGTCAATGCGCGGCTCATGAAGGCGGCGAACACGCGGGCAGGCGCCTGCCCGCCAGCAAGCCCGGAGACAGCCTTGTTGTCGTCGCGGCCCATCCACACGCCTGCCACCAGTTCGGGGGTGAAGCCGATGAACAGCCCGTCCTTGTTGCTGGTGGTCGTGCCGGTCTTGCCGGCAAGTGGCCGGCCGATCTGCGCGGCGCGGCCCGTGCCGGTTTCCACCGCGGCGCGCATCATGTCGGTCATGTAGGCGGCAACGAACGGCGCCACCAGGATGCGCGGCGTGTCGGGCTCGCGGTTGTAGAGCGTCCGGCCCGAGGCTGTCGTGATCGACTGGATCGCCCAGGGACGCGCCTCCACTCCGCCGCCGGCGATTGCCGCATAGGCCGAGGTCATCTCGATCAGCGTGGTTTCCGAGGCGCCAAGCGCCATTGCCGGCCGGGTGCTGACCGGCGTGGTGATCCCGAAGCGCCGCGCCATCGATGCCACGCTGTCGAAGCCATATTGCTGGCCCAGCCGTGCCGCCACCGTGTTTACCGACAGCGCAAAGGCCTGGCGCAGCGTCATCCCGCCAAGGAATCGCCCGTTCGAATTGCGCGGGCTCCAATTCTCGATGCGGATCGGCTCGTCCACCACCCGGCTGTCGGGCGTCATCCCCTCCTCCAGCGCAACAAGGTAGGGGAACAGCTTCCAGCTGGAGCCGGGCTGCCGCCGTGCGGTCACCGCCCGGTTGTAGATGCTGGTCGCATAGTCGCGCCCGCCGACCATGGCGGTCACCGCGCCGTCGGTTCGCATGCCCAGGATCGCCACCTGCGTGCCGCCGATCTGCTGGGCCTTGGCGGCCGCTTCGGCTGCTGCCTGGTGGCGCGGGTTCAGGCTGGTCGTCACGTCCAGCGGCTCCACCGCCTCGTCGGTCAGCGTTTCCAGCTGGGTCAGCACCCAGTCGGTGAAATAGCGGACATCGCCCTGGTCCTTGTCGACCACGAAGCGCACGCCTTCCACATTTGCAGCCGACGCCTGGGCGGCCGTGATCGCGCCCGAATCCTCCATGGTGCCGATCACGATCCGCGCTCGGGTCCGCGCGCGCTCGGGGTCGGCCGTCGGCGCATAGCGGCTGGGCGCCTTTACAAGGCCGGCGATGATGGCGGATTTCTCGAGGTCGAGCTCGGTTGCGGAATGGCCGAAGAATTTCCGGCTGGCCGCATCGATCCCATAGGCCCCGCCGCCGAAATAGACCCGGTTGAGATACAGCTCCATGATCTGCTGCTTGGAATATTTCCGCTCCATGGCCATCGCCAGGATCGCCTCGCGGATCTTGCGGGCATAGGTCTGGGTGCTGGTGAGGAACAGGTTGCGCGCAAGCTGCTGGGTGATGGTGGAGGCGCCCTCCACCTTGCCGCCTTCCTGCAGGTTCACCTTCAGGGCGCGCGCCATGCCGATCGGGTCGACGCCGGGGTGCCAGTCGAAGCGGCGGTCCTCTACGGCTTTCATCGCCTCGATCATTTCCGACGGGATTTCGTCGTGGGGCAGCCAGCGGCCGTAGCTTGGCCCCACGGTCACAAGCTCGGTGCCGTCTGCTGCGCGGATCACCACCGACTGGCCCTGCGGGCTCTTCTTCAGCTCCTCCATGGTGGGGAGCGAGGCCATGCTCAGCGCAACCGCAAGCGCCAGCCCCAGCGCCGCAAGCAGCGCAAGTGCCGCGCCCCAGCCGATCACGGCTGTGAGGAAGCGGGACAGGCCGGAGCGGCGTTTGCCTCGTCTGCGCTTGGGCGGGGGTGCGTTCATTGGGGTGTCGCTGCAATAGGCCGCCATTGTGGCTGCCACAAGGCATGCGCTGTGTGCACCGCACTCGGCTGGTCGCAGCCCGACCGGGCCCCGCCTGTGGCTTTACATGTAGGAAAAAGGGGCAGACCTTCCGGCTTCCACTTGAGGGGGAGAATCTCATGCGGATCACATCGGGTTGGGCCAGCGGCGCCGACCGCAAGGTTTCGCCGAACCGCGAAGCCGGGCACCGCAGCCGCGAATGCATCGTGCTGCACTACACCGCCGGCTACACGGCGGCCTCGGCCATCGCCACCTTCGCCAGCAGCAGCGGCAGGTCCAGCGCCCATTTCGTGGTGGAGGTCGACGGCCGTGTCACCCAGATGGTGAACTGCAACGACACCGCCTGGCACGCCGGCTTCGGCGTGTTCCGGGGCGGGGGCCAGGTGAACCAGCGCTCGATCGGGATCGAGATCGTGAACCCGGGCTATCATTTCCGCTCCACCACGGGCCAGATCCTGAACTGGGAGAGGAAGCCCGTGCCGCCGGCCCGCCTTGCCCCCTTCCCGGGCATGATCGAGGCGCGCGACCCCTGGGTCGGCTCGGCAAGCGTGCTCTGGCCGCTTTATCCCGAAGCGCAGCTTGCAGCAGTCGAAGCCATCATCAGCGCCTGCGTCACCGCCTATCCGTCGATCGCCGAAGTGGTCGGCCACCGCGATGTGGACAGCGCGCGCCGGCTGAAGGTCGATCCCGGCCCGGCCTTCCCGATGGGCCGCATGCGCCGCATCATCGGCGACCGGCAGGACCCGGCCGACACAGGCGGCGTGCTGCTTGTGGTCGACAGCCCGTCGAGCCCGCTGAATATCCGCGGCGGGCCCGGCACCAGCTTCGACAAGCTGGACCGCGGGCCGCTGCGCCACGGGCTGGAGGTTCGCGAGCTGGAAGTGCGCGGCAGCTGGATCAAGGTGCGCGTGGGCGACGGCAACAGCGCGTTCGAGGGCTGGTGCTTCGGGGACTATCTGAAGCCGAAAGGCTGATTGCACGGCACCCCGGCCACCGGTAAGGCCTCCCGGTCAATCTTCGGCAAGGGGTGCAACCGTGGCAGATCAGGTGAAGAAGGTGGTGCTGGCCTTTTCGGGCGGCCTCGACACCAGCGTGATCCTGAAGTGGCTACAGACCACCTACAATTGCGAGGTCGTCACCTTCACCGCCGATCTTGGGCAGGGCGAGGAGCTGGAACCCGCCCGCGCCAAGGCCGAGCTGATGGGGGTGAAGCAGATCTTCATCGACGACCTGCGCGAGGAGTTCGTGCGCGACTTCGTGGCGCCGATGATGCGCTCGAACGCGCTCTATGAAGGCCAGTATCTGCTCGGCACCTCGATCGCCCGGCCGCTGATCGCCAAGCGGCAGATCGAGATCGCGAAGATGGTCGGTGCCGACGCGGTTTCCCACGGCGCGACCGGCAAGGGCAATGACCAGGTGCGCTTCGAGCTGGGCTATTATGCCCTCGCCCCCGACATCCGCATCATTGCGCCGTGGCGCGAGTGGGACCTCACCAGCCGCGAGGCGCTGATCGCCTTTGCCGAACAGCATCAGATCCCAGTTGCGAAGGACAAGCGCGGCGAAAGCCCCTTCTCGACCGACGCGAACCTCCTCCACACCTCGTCCGAGGGGAAGGTGCTGGAAGACCCGTGGGAAGAGGTGCCGGACTATGTCTACAGCCGCACCGACAACCCCGAGGATGCGCCGGACACGCCCGAATACATCACCATCGACTTCGAGGGTGGCGATCCCGTCGCGGTGAACGGCGAGGGGCTGAGCCCGGCGAGCCTGCTGAAGCGGCTGAACGATCTGGGCAAGACGCACGGAATCGGCCGGCTGGACCTGGTGGAGAACCGCTTCGTCGGCATGAAGAGCCGCGGCATGTACGAAACGCCGGGCGGCACCATCTGGCACGCCGCGCACCGGGGCATCGAAAGCATCACGCTGGACCGGGGCGCGGCGCACCTGAAGGACGAACTGGCGGTTCGCTATGCCGAGCTGATCTACAACGGCTTCTGGTTCGCGCCCGAGCGGGAGATGCTGCAGGCCGCGATCGACCATTCGCAGGCCAAGGTGACGGGCACGGTGCGGCTGAAGCTCTACAAGGGCAGTGTGCAGGTCGTGGGGCGCAAGTCGCCGTTCAGCCTCTACAGCCCGAAGATCGTGACCTTCGAGGACGACCAGGGCGCCTACGACCAGCGCGATGCGAAGGGCTTCATCAAGCTCAACGCGCTCAGGCTGCGGCTGCTGGGGCAGCGCGACCGAAAAGGTTAACGACAGCGATAGTGTCGGAAAATCTTACGTTTTGCGGCGTGGCTTCAACACTTCTTCCCAACGTTCTTGGTTGGCATGTATTTTGCTGGTCATTCAAACATGATTGTTGAAAGGAGTTCCATGTTCAAGTCGATCGTCGCACTCACCGCACTCGCCGCCGCTGGTTCCGTCCAGGCGGGGGTCGTCACCCTGTTCGCAGATGATTTCGAGGGCGAAGTTCCCCGCCTGTCCGAGAATGTGGCCCTGGCCAACTGGACCGTTAGCGGCGACGTCGACATTGTCGGCATGCCCAACAGCTTCGGCATCACTTGTGACGGCAACTGTGTAGACCTCGACGGCACGACGGGGCCGGGGACGATCCAGTCCACCTCGATCGCCTTTGCTGCTGGCAGCACGGTCACGGTCAAGTTCGACCTGTCTGGCAGCCAGCGCTCGCAGGCTACCGATTTCTTCAATTTCGGTTTGTTCTTCAGCCCGGGCCTCGTCAGCACAGGCGGCACATATTTCCTGCCCACCTTTGGTGCAGGGGTTGAGCCACCGTTCGGCAACCTCGGGTCAACGGAATTCATCGGCGCCAGCATTGCCGGGAATGCACCGTGGACGACCTACTTCTACAGCTTCAACCCCACAAGCGCCGGTTCGTTCCAGGTTCGCTTCGCCACCACCAGCGCCGACAAAATCGGCCCGCTGCTGGACAATGTGCTCGTCACGCAGGGCGCGATCCCCGAGCCCGCCACCTGGGCGATGCTGATCGCCGGCTTCGGCATGGTCGGGGTCGCGGCACGCCGCAGGACCCGTGCCGCGCAAGCCTGAGGCCATGCGCCGCCGTCGGACAGTAGTCGCAGCCTGAACGGGCTTCAACGGAAAGCAAGGGGCGCTGCGGGCTACTGCGGCGCCCTTTTTCGTGTCAGCGGCCGAAGATCGCGCGGAACCGCGCGAACGTCACGGCAGCTGCCGCAAGCATCCCGGCGCCGATGGCTGCCGGGTCGGGCAGGCCGCCGCGGTGGGCGGCTGCGAACACGCCATAGTTCACTGCAATCCCAAGGCTTGCGGCCACGACATAGAGCCGAAACTCGGCCACAGAAGGCCGTCCCTCGGCGCGGAAGGTGAAGGCGCGGTTCAGCAGAAACCCCACCCCGACCGAGGCCGACAGCGATACGAGCCGGCCGGCCAGCGCCGGCACGCCAGCCAGGCCGGCAAGGTGCAGCACCGACCAGTCCACCGCGAAGATCAGGGGGGCCACGAGGCCGAAGCGCAGGGCCTGGCCGATCCATTGCGGGCGCTGTTCCATGCGGCCAGACCCCAAGCGCCCGGGAACCCCTTGGTCAAGCCCGCAATTGCCCGCTAAGGACGCACACGAACAGGAGAGTTTCATGGCAGACGGCGCCCCGGACGGCATCAGCGACCTCACCATCTTCCGGCGCACGCTGCTGGTGGCGGCCGGAATCGGCTTTGCCATCGTGCTCTGGCGGCTGACGGACCTCATCCTCCTGCTGATCGCCGGCGCGCTGGTTGCCTTCATCTTCTACAAGTTCGCCGACCTCATCCAGCGCCGGCTGAAGGTGCCGCACGCGCTTGCCCTGTCGCTCGCCATCCTGCTGCCCATCCTGTTCGTCGGCTTCGTCTTTGCCGCCTTCGGCAATTTGATGGCCGAGCAGTTCGCCATCCTGTTCGACCAGCTGCCCAGCGCACTCGCCGTGGTGCAGGACTGGCTGCAGAACTCGGAGTTGGGCCGCGAACTGTCGCGACGCGCGGGCAGCTTCATGCCCGACGGCAGCCGCATCGTCAGCCTGGTGCAGACCGTGTTCTCAAGCCTGGGCACGGTCGTCACCAGCCTTGTCGTCGTGCTTGTCGCCGGCATCTATCTGGCCGCCCAGCCGCGCCTCTATGGCCGCGGCGTGCTGCACCTCGTGCCGCCGCACGCCCGCCACAAGACAGTCACGACCGTCCGTGCGGTTGCCGATGCAATCAGCGGCTGGCTGAAGGCGCAGGGCGTCAGCATGGTCTTCGTCGGCGTTTTCACCGGCGCGGCACTTGCGATCGTCGGAATCCCGGCCGCGCCCGCCATCGGGCTGGTTGCGGGCCTGTGCGAATTCGTGCCCTATCTTGGCACCATCGTCGTTGCGATTCCAGCCATCCTGATCGGCTTTTCGATCAGTCCGGAAACCGGCGTGTGGACCATCATCGCGCTGGTGATCGTGCAGCAGGTGCAGGGCAACATCGTCACCCCGCTGGTGCAGTCCAGCATGGCCGAACTTCCGCCCGCGCTTACTGTCTTCTCGCTGATCGCCTGCGGCGTCCTGCTGGGGCCGATGGGCGTGATCCTTGCCGTGCCGCTGACCGTGGTGCTGCAGACGCTGGTGAAGGAGCTGGTGACCTACCCGCCCCACCCGGAGCTGCCGCGCGAAATCCCCCCGCAAGGCTGATGCGCCACGCCACTGCCGGAAACGAAAAGGGGCCGCGCCGGTCAGGCGCAGCCCCCTTTTTCAATTGTCCAGCAATAGGCTCGCGTTAGGCCGCCACGGCAATCCGGCGGCGCCGAAGCGAGGATCCGACCAAGCCGAAACCTGCGATCATCATCGCCCAGGCGGCAGGCTCCGGAACGATTCCTCCTGCGCCTGTAACGGTCAACCGGCCTTGCTGATCGGCACCGAAAAGAACGGTCTCGTAAACGCCATCGGTCGTCGCTGCAGCAATATCGAAATAGTAGAAATTGCTGCCCGCGTCGAAGTCGTCCGGGTTCGAAAAAGTATGCGCGAATGTAACAGTGTCCGCCACGAATCCAAACAATATTTCTTGATCAGTGCAAACCGGATTGCCGAAGCTGGCAAAGACCGTGCAGCTTGAAAGCGAAGCCAATGGAAGCTCCGTATTGACCGTGACCGGGCTCGGCAACGTTACTGAAAAGCCGCCAGAATAGGTTGTGGTGCCGTTCGTTCCACGCCCAAATGAGCTAAACGCTTCGAACACGTAGGTGACCGCATTGGCGGTAGTCGCCGAAAGAACAAGCACCGGCAAACAAACCATTGTCGCGAAATTCATCAGATTCCCCCTTCGACGGACAAGTATCTACCGCCCACTCGAACTAGTCCATGTTCTGTTTATCAGTTAGAGCCATTCGCGACAAGTGTTCGAGACCCCTAAATTTGCACCGCCGGAATGGGAGGCCTGCCCGGGACTCAGACCCGGGCGAGACGCTTTCCGGCCGCGCGCAGCTTGAAGCCGAGCGCCACCAGAAGCACACCGAACGCGAACGACCAGGCCCCGATCCACCAGATCAGGATCTTGGCGCCAAGCACGGGCGCAAGGAACAGGAGCGCTGCGAACGCGAGGCTGACGACGCCAGCGCCGACCAGGAAGCCGCGCCCATGCTCGCCGTCCAGCTTCACGGCGGCCAGGATCAGGAAGATGCCGGACAGCAGTGCCTTGATGGCGATGAACAGGAACACGAAGGTGACTGCAAAGCCCGGCATGGTGAACATCAGCACGCCGATCACGATCGACGCGACCGCCTCTATTGCCAGCCAGACCCAGCGTTCGCCGCGCCGGGCCTGCCCGAAGGCCGATCCGATTCCGAAGATGCCGTCGACGATGGAGAAGATCGCAAAGACGAAGAGGATCGAGAAGCCGGCAACAGCGGGGCTTGCAAAGCAAATGATGCCGAAGATGATCCCGGCAAGCCCGCGCAGCGCCAGCAGCCACCAGCGCTTCTCCAGGAATTCGGCCAGCGAATCCCGGGCGTCGTCAACGATCGTCATATGCTTCCCCTGCCGGGCTTTCGAACAGCCCCGTTTCCCATGCCGGCTTGTGCCCCGACCGCGCCCGAAAGATCAAGCACTGCCGGCCCGCCCGCTCAACCGGAGCGTGGCGCCATCGGCCGTGCGCTGGAATCCGGCCAGTTCCAGCAGGCCCAGGACAAGCGGGCCTTGCTGGCGGATCGACAGGTCGGCCTGCCAGCCGCCGGTTCGCCAGGCCCTGAGTTCGAGCCCCACGCTCCGG
>JBGTBK010000303.1:0-2839 GCA_041749355.1 Sandaracinobacter sp.
GCACGCGGCTGAGCGGCGGGCAGCGGCAGCGGATCGCGATTGCGCGTGCGCTGCTGAAGGACGCGCCGATCCTGCTGCTGGACGAGGCGACGAGCGCGCTGGACGCGGAGAGCGAGGCGGCGGTGCAGGAGGCCCTGGAGCATCTGATGCGGGGGCGGACGAGCCTGGTGATTGCACACCGGCTGGCGACGGTTCGCGATGCGGACCGGATCGTGGTGATGGACGAAGGCGCAATTGTTGAGATTGGCCGGCATGAGGAGCTTGTGGCGGCTGGGGGGTTGTACTCTAGGCTGGCAGGGCTGCAATTTGGGCCGGAGGCGGCCACCGTCAGCGCGCAGCGCTGATCGGCGGACTCGCCGGAGTGCCCGGACGGCGGGGCGGACCCCGGACTTGATCCGGGGGACGAACCCGTCCGACGGCGCGGCTTTGCCGCGTCTTTTTCTAGCCTGTGACGAACTGAGCCCTGCGCCCTGACTCGGCGGCGTTCAGCCAGAGGCTGACCTTCGGTTCGCCGCCGGCCGGTGGTAGGGCGGTTTGCGGGCGCTGAGGGTAGTGTTTTTGGCTAGGGCCGGCCGGCGGGGTGAACCCGCCGAGTCCGGCCGGGGTGGCGGAAGACAGAAAAGAAAGAGGCCGGCAAAGCCGGCCCGTCGGACACGCAAAAAGGGCGGGGTAGAACCCCGCCCTTTTTCGTGCCGTCCGTGGAACCGGCGAGTCCGCCGATTAGCGCTGCGCGCTAACGGCGGCCGCCTTAAAGCCTATGCCTTAGGCATAGGCTTCATTCCCGACGAACCCCATCTTCTTGATCCCGGCCTGCTGGGCCATGGCCATCACGCGGTTCACAGTCTCGTACTTCGCCAGCTGGTCGGGCTTCAGGCGAAGCTCGGGCTGGGCTTCTGCGGGCTGCATGGCGCCGACCTGGCGCAGGTAGCCATCGAGCTGCTCGAGCGTCACTTCCTGGTCGTTCCAGTAGATGGTGTTCAGGAAGTCGATGTTGATCTGGTTGAAATCCGGCTTGATGTCGTTCGGCAGGTTGGTTGGCGGCGGGAGGTCAAGCTTGGTCGCGTGCGTCTGGATCGGGATGGTGATGATGAACATGATGATCAGCACCAGCAGCACGTCGATCAGTGGCACGACGTTCATGTCGCGCTTGGTGTCTTCCTGTGCGCCTTCTTTGACGGAAATGCCCATGTGACTCTAAGCTCCTGACTCTGTTCCTGGGCTTACCGCTTGGTGACCATGCCGGCCGGCGGTTCCGAAATGAAGCCGATCTTCTGGTAACCGGCCCGCTGCATGGCGAAGATTGCTCCGCCGACGCAGCGGTATTCGGTGTTGGCATCGCCGCGGATGTGCACCTCGGGCAACTCGATCTTGGCGCCGGCTGCCTTCATCCGTTCGACTTCGGAGAGAAGATAGCCTGCGCCCTTTTCCCGAAGCTGGTCGGACGAGTCCATGCGGGACAGGCCCCAGAACACATCGCAGTTCGCGTCGACCGAAAGCGGCACATTCTCGGGCTTGGTCGTGGTCGGAATGTTCTGAACTTTCGGCAGTTCCACGGGCACCGTCTGGATCACCACCGGGACGGTGATGAGGAAGATGATGAGAAGAACCAGCATGATGTCAATGAGAGGGACGGTGTTGATCTCGTCCATCAAGGCGCCGTCTTCCTGTTCGCCGACGTTGATGCCCATAGAATGCTTCCTTCAGTCTTCTTGAACCGCCAAGGGCCTGGTTGGGGCTTACTTGGCGACGGGCTTTGCAGCAGCGGCGGGTGCGGCGGTTGCCGGACGAGCCATGCGCGAACCCGACAGCAGATAGCCATGGATGTCGGCTGCAAAGGTGTTGAGCTTTTCCATGATCGCCTTGTTGCGGCTGGCGAGATAGTTGTAGCCAAGCACCGCCGGGATGGCGACGGCGAGACCGACGGCGGTCATGATGAGCGCTTCACCAACGGGTCCGGCGACCTTGTCGATCGAGGCCTGGCCGGCGATGCCGATGTTCACGAGCGCGCGGTAGATGCCGATGACGGTGCCGAGCAGACCGATGAACGGTGCGGTGGCGCCGACCGAGGCGAGGAAGCTGAGGCCCGAGCCAAGCTTGGTGGAGATGAGGCCGGCCGAACGGTTCAGGCTCATCGTCACCCACTCGTTGCGGTCGATCTGGTCGGTCAGCTTGCCTTCGTGGTGGTCGAAGGCGCGCAGGCCGTCGTCGGCGAGCTGGCGGAAGGCCGAGGACTTGTCGAGCTTTGCTGCGCCTTCCTTCAGGCTACTTGCGGTCCACACCTTCTTTTCCACATCTGCGGCTTCGGCCATCAGCTTGCGCTGTTCGAACCACTTGGTGAACATGATGAACCAGGACGCAGCCGACATGATCACCATCAGGCCGAAGATGACCTGGGCGATGATGCCGCCCTGCTCGAGTGCGGCCATCAGGCCATATGGGTTTTCAGTTGTGACGTCAGCCATTTGGAAGTCCCTCTAGTCGAAATGGGTTTGTGCGTGTGATCGGTGAAAGCGTTTGCCGGCGGGGCATCAGCGCCCTTCCTGCAGTTGCCAGCGGTAGTTGCGGTTGACGGTTTCCTCGACCGGCTGCCCGTTCTGGGTTGCCGGCTTGAAGCGCCAGCGCCGCTGGGCGATCTGGCAGGCGCGCTCGTCGAGCCTTGTGTGCCCGCTCGAGCGGACGACGGAGCAGGCGGTCACACGACCGTCCGTGCCGATGGTCACCCGGACGCCGGTGACACCCTCTTCACCCGCGCGCCGTGAGGCATCGGGGTAATCGTCTTCGGTGACGGCGAAGGTGCGGGCGATCGGGGTTGCCCGGGTTCCCGGAATTGCCGGCGGGG
>JBGTBK010000304.1:0-23153 GCA_041749355.1 Sandaracinobacter sp.
GGGCGCGCTGCCGCGGGCTGCGCCCTTGGGGCGGAAGTGGACGGTGGCGGCCCCATCGGAGCCGCGTTCGACGCGTTCGAAGGTTCCGCTGATCCGGGTGGCGCCCGAGCTTGCGGCGCGTTCGCGCAGCCATTCATCGAACTGGTCGCGATCGACCAGGCCGACATAGCCATTGCCGACCGGCATGTTCACCGCATTGCCCGAAGGCGCAATCATCCGGGCCGACGTTGCGCGGGCGACGAGGAGCGAGAGGGGAATCTCGAAGTCTTTCAGCAGGCGGGGCGGGACTGCGCCGCCGCAGGGCTTGATCCGGCCAGCGCGATCGAGAAGCGCGACCCGGGCGCCCTTTCGGGCGAGATCATCTGCCGCCGTGGCGCCCGAAGGACCGCCGCCGACGACAACGGCGTCGAATTGCTCAAGGCTCATGCGTGGGCTCCGTTCAGGGGGTTTTGCAGCGCATCTGGCTGGCGTTGGGGGCCGGCCGGCGATGTGCCGGTTGCCCTGTTCAGGGTGAGTGCGATTGCGGCAGCAGCGAGGAACAGCAGCGCTTCGGTCGAGAAGACGAGGAAGAAGGCGGGGCCGTCGGCGCCCATCAGGTGGCGGCCGACATCGACGCCGACTGCGCCGAAGAAGCCGCCGAGACCGAAGGCGATGGCTTGCGCTGCGCCCCACAGGCCCATGCGCACGCCTTCGCGGCCCGGGCCTGGAGCGCCTGCAAGCGACATCATCGCGCCGATTGCGGAGACTGCGAAGACCCCGTTGCAGAAGCCGAGCAGGATCACGGCCGGCTTCAGCGGGAAGCCGGGGCCGATGAGCGCGCCGGATGCAAGGAAGGCAAGCGCAAGGGCCGAGCCGATGCATCCGAGGCTGACCCACAGGCGCATTGCAGCCGCCCGGCCGCCGGAAAAGGCGCTGCCGCCGATGCCGACAAGCAGCATGCCGGCAAGCACGCCCATGTGCTGGAGCGAGGAGAGGCTGGTGGATTCGCCCGGCGTGTAGCCGAAGGCGAGGCCGGCAAAGGGTTCCAGCACCATGTCCTGCATGGAATAGGCAAGCATTGCGGTGAAGACGAAGACCGAGAAGCGACGCGCGGCGGGATCGGCCCAGGTCTCGGCCATGGCGGTGCGGAAGGCCACTTCGGGGTGAGGCTTCCCGGACTGGACGGGGACAGCACGGTCTTCCACGCCCGCCACCGCGACGAGGGTGAGGAGGAAGGCCGCAGCCACCACGCCGCCTGCGACCATTGCAAGCCGTTCGGGCGAGAAGGGGTCGAGCAGGCTGCCTGCTACTCCCGCTGTAACGACGATGCCGACGATCATCAGGATCCAGGTGAGGGCGGCGGCTGCCGGGCGACGGCGTTCTGCCGTGCGGCTTGCGATGAGCGCGAGGAGATTGGTGCCGCTTGCGCCGACGCCTGCGCCGATAAAGGCATAGGCCAGAACGGCCAGAAGCAGGGCCTTCATCGGCGTTGCATCGGCCATCAGGGTTGCGTTGGTCGCCATCAGCCCGCCGATCGCCAGCAGGCCCATGCCGCCGACGATCCAGGGAGTGCGGCGCGCGCCGCTGTCCGAGCCGTGGCCAAAGCGGGGGCGGGAGAGCTGGATTGCATAGTGGAAGCCGACGAGTGCTGCCGGGATTGCGGCCGGAAGCGCATATTCGACGACCATCACCCGGTTCAGGAGCGAGGTGACCAGCATGACGATCGCGCCTAGTGCTGCCTGAACGAGGCCGAGGCGGGTGATCGAGAACCAGGACAGGCCTGCGGCCGAGCTGTCAGTGGCGGTCGAGGCTGTCATGAAAAGCTCCTGAGGCCGACTGCGGACACGAGCATGCCGAGCACATAGAGGGAGACGCCTGCGCCATTGTACCAGGGGGCAAAGCGGGCCGGATCGCGCACCATCCGGCGCATGGCGAAAAGCTGGCCGATGGTGAGCGCCGAGACGATTGCTGCAGTCCACAGGAGGCCCCAGTGGAGGTGAAGCGCAATCACGACCAGCTGGGCTGACAGCATGGTGCCGCAGGCGACGAGCGCTGCCGGCCGGATGCCGAGCGTGACCGGCAGGGATTTGATTCCCATCTGACTGTCACCCTCGACTGCCTTGAAATCATTGAGGGTCATGATCCCGAAGGCGCCAGCGGCATAGAGCGCGGCCACGACAAGGACGGGCGTGGGCGGAACGGTGCCGAGCATGACGGCAGCGCCGGTGAACCAGGTGAGGCCTTCATAGGCGAAGGCGCAGGCGAGCGGGCCCCACCAGCCCGAGACCTTCAGGCGGAGCGGCGGCGCGCTGTAGCCCCAGGCAAGCACCAGCCCGAACAGGGTGGCGGCGGCGACCGCCGGGCCGAGCAGGGCGGAGACCAGAAGGGAAAGGCCCGAGCCGATGATCGCGATCCACAGCCCCCAGCGGCCGGGGATCCGGCCCGAGGGGATCGGCCGGTTCGGTTCGTTGATGGCATCGACATGGCGATCGAACCAGTCGTTGACGGCCTGGCCGGTTCCGCAGACGAGGGGGCCGGTGAGAATGACGCCGAGCGCGAGCAGGTGCCAGCGGTCCAGGATGGGTGCGCCCGACGAGACGACCCCGCACATATAGGCCCACATCGGCGGGAACCAGGTGACGGGCTTCAGCAGCTCGAGAACATCGCGGGGGGCGGGGGCGCGCAGGGCTGCCGGGGCCGCCGGAAGGCCGGGCTGGGTCGCTGGTGCTGCACTCCGGTCCATAGGGGGAGGCTAACCGGGGAAGCGCAAAGCGTCAATTCAGATTGACACTTTTCACCGTCAAGTTTGCTGGAATGATCGCCGGAAACTAATTTGCCGCAGCCTCAGTCGTCTGCGTCGATCCCCGGGCTGGCAAGGCCGTGGCGATGCAGCTTGGAATAGAGGCTCTGCCGGCTGAGGCCGAGGATTTCGGCGGCCGACGCCCGGTTGTTGGAGGTGTAGCGCAGAGCCGCCTCGATGCAGAGCCGCTCGATGAGGTCAGTCGATTCGCGCACGATGTCCTTGAGGGCAACGCGCCCGACCAGTTCGGTGAGCTGTTCGACGGAGCGGGGCGTTCCGGCGCCATCCTCTTCGGCGCGGCCGATCCGCCTTGCGATGGAGCGGATCACGAAGCCGTGGTGCAGATCGCCGCCGCGTTCCACCGAAACGGCGGAGACCTCCACATCCTCGAGTTCGCCATGCCGGGTTCGCAGGCGGGTTTCGAAGTTGCGCAGCATCCCATCGGTCCGCAGCTGGCCGAGCATCAGGTCGAAATCGATGTCGGGCCGGGCAAGAAACCGCGAAAATGGCTCGGCGACAACCTGTTCGGCACGGGGAAGGCCGGTGAGATCTAGGAAGGCTGCATTGACGGCGCGGATGATGCCGGCCCGGTCGACCAGAACGAAGGCATCGGGAATCCGGTCGAGCACGGCTTCGAGCGGGACGTCCGGCCGGGCTGTTTCGATCTCGGCCTGTTCGGTCGATTGCAGCCGAACCAGCAGCAGGGTGGTCCTTTGCTGGCGGAACAGGGTGGCTGCGAGCGAAACGGGGTTGCCATCGGCAAGATGGAACGCGCGCGCCCCGCTTGTCTGCACGCCCGAAAGCAGGGCGCCCAGATGCTGCAGCAGCGAGTCCCGGTCGTCGCTTGCGAACAGGCCGGGGAGCGGCTGTCCGCCAAGCGTTGCAGCGCCGGTTCCGGCAAGGGATGGACCCAGAAGGGCGACAGCGGCCGGATTTGCCTCGGTGATACGGCGGCTTTGTCCGTCGACGACGAGCACGGCCTCGCTGCTCTGTTCGAACAGGAGGCGGTAGCGCTGCTCGGTTTCGCGCAGGCGGACATAGTCCCGCTCCATGGATTGCTGGAGCTGGATCAGTCGCTGCTGGACCTGAAGGGCGGCCCGCATTTCGCGGCCGACTGCAATTACCCGGCCGTCGCTGCCGGCTTCCATGGCAAGATAGCGGACCGGAACCTGGCCTTTGGGGGCCGGGTGATTGACCTGGCGCCAGCGCGGCGTTCCGCGGCTTGCCACATCCTGCAGCATTTCCTGGACCTTCGATCGGCTTTCCGGGCTGACCGTGTCGATAAAGGGGCGGTCGATCCAGCTGGCGAACGGATCGTCGCCGAGGTCGGAGCTTCCAACCGCGATGTCGCGGATCACGCCTTCGCGATCGATGACGATGGTGACGTCATTTGCGGATGCGAGAATGCGGGCTGTGGCGTCGGTCTCGAGCCCTGCCAGCGAATCCTGCGGATCGCGAAACGGCAAGGGCCCGGGCGACGGGGGGGGAGGGAGGTCCATCGCCAGGTCTTTTCAGGCAGCGCGCCGGTCAGCCGTGCTGGCTGCGGGCACGTGCAGCAGCAAAGCTTGCCACGCCGCTGGACATTCTGCGCCCCGAAGCCGACCCGTCCGAG
The DNA here is from genome assembly GCA_041749355.1 of Sandaracinobacter sp. GTDB lineage: Bacteria > Pseudomonadota > Alphaproteobacteria > Sphingomonadales > Sphingomonadaceae > Sandaracinobacteroides. Next base: position 4,392 of record JBGTBK010000304.1, read on the forward strand.
CCGAAGAGATATTGACCAACAAGCAACTCCGCCTTGTGCAGTGCGGCCCGGGCAGTGGACGCAGTGGCATCTGCGCCAATGTCGTCTGCGAGCGACGCGTTTTCGTTGAAGACCGGGCCGCCGACCATGATGCTGACACCGGGGTTGCAGGATGCGGCCCTGAGGTCGGCAACCAGCTGCCCGAGCGTGTCGCTATTGCGCTCGACCGAAACGGTCAAGGCGATGATCTCGAACCAGCTTTCCGACACCTGACGCATCAGCTTGGGGCGCGAGGCGCCCCGAAGGCCGGTGCAGGTCCAGCCGGCGCGGCGGAACAGCTCTTCCAGCATCAGCGAGCCGAAGCTGTGGTCGTCGTCTGGGGCGACGGCGCAAAGGATGCGCCGCTCGTGCATGACATCGGGCGATTCCGGCCCGCAGCGACGCGAGGCCAGTTCGTGGACCAGTTCCTGCAGGCGCCACAGGCCGAGCGTTACTTCGATGAAGTCTGCGCTGTCGTCTTCCCAGCGCGTGCCGAAGATGCGGGCGGCCGGCGCCATCACGTCGATGAGCAGAGATTCGAAATCCATGCCGCCGGCCAGTGCCAGTTCCGCGACGTCAGCCAGGTGGCCGGCGTCTGTTCCGACTGCGAGGTCGGCGAGACGGGTCGGATCGAGCGAGCTTGCCCCCTGCGCGCCATCGACAAGGGAAACGCCCCTGTGGGCCGCAACCAGACGGGGAATGATCTCGTCTGCAATCAGGGTGGCCATGCTTTGCTGGAAGGAGGATGAGTCGAGCCCGGTTGCGTCAGGCGGGGTTGGATCAAGTGCAGCATCTGCACCGCGCCACTGAATGTAGATGGGATCACTCGCGGCCCGAGCGGCGGGGTTGGAACCCTCCGACTGCTCGGCTTTCGACCGGGTGTTCCGATCGGAATTGCCTGACTTGCCAATCTGTCCATTCGAATCTCGGCGCAGCATAGGCCCTCCTGAGCCATGTTCTGCTGGATCCGTCGCCGTCTCTTTCAGGCTGGTCGGCGGAGTGTTTCCGGTGCGCGACTGCGGCCGCACGCCCAACAGGTGTCAAGCTAACTTGATTCAAAATGCTTGGCAACAGGCCAACACCCCTTCTGGCTCATGAGTGTCAAAAAAATTGGACGTAAAGATTGTTTGACACCTGCCGGCCGGTGGCAATAGGTTTGGTGCAAGGAGGATTGGAGTGGCGGCAGAAATGCAACGGCAGGCTTCGGTGGAGCAGGGGGCCCGTTCAAGGGGTGCCGGCCTGTACACGCCGGAGGAGCGCCAGCGCCGTGACTCGACGCCGTGGACCCTGGTTCAGGGTGTGCTGGCGCCGATCCAGTTCCTGGTGTTCCTGGTCTCCACCGCGCTGGTTGTGCGCTATTTGCTGACGGGCGCTGGCGAAGGCGTTGCGATTGCCTCCATCCTTCTGAAAACCTTCCTTCTTTATACCATCATGATCACCGGCTCCATCTGGGAGAAGGTGGTGTTCGGCAAGTGGCTGTTCGCCGAGCCCTTCTGGTGGGAGGACTTTGTGTCGTTCCTGGTGATCGGGCTTCACACCCTGTATCTGGCAGCCCTGCTGCAGGGCTGGTGGAGCAGCGAGGCGCGCATGACGCTCGCCCTTGTCGCCTATGCAATCTATGCCGTGAACGCGACGCAGTTCCTGCTGAAGCTGCGGGCCGCCCGCTTGCAGGGTGCCGCCGCAGACAGCGCTGCAAGCACTGCCAGTGGAGCCGCCGCATGACCCCCGGAGCCACGGCCACGACCGGCAGCGCCCTTCCGCTGCTGCGGGAGCGGGGCCAGCGCGAGGTGTTCTGCGGGCTTACCGGAATCGTCTGGTTGCATCGCAAGATCCAGGATGCCTTCTTCCTCGTGGTCGGCTCGCGCACCTGCGCGCACCTTCTGCAGTCGGCCGCCGGCGTGATGCTGTTTGCCGAGCCGCGCTTTGCGACTGCGATCATCGAGGAGCGCGACCTTGCCGGGATGGCGGATGCCAATGAGGAGCTGGACCGCGTTGTCGACCGGCTCCTGGCGCGCCGCCCCGACATCCGCATGCTGTTTCTGGTCGGCTCCTGCCCCTCGGAAGTGATCAAGCTTGACCTCTCGCGCGCGGCGCAGCGACTTTCGGTGAAGCATGGCCAGGTGCGGGTGCTGAACTATTCCGGCTCTGGTATCGAGACCACCTTTACCCAGGGCGAGGATGCCTGCCTTGCAGCGCTGGTGCCCGAGCTTCCCGCGACGACCTCTGCTGCGCCGGAGCTGATGATCGTCGGCAGTTTTCCGGATATCGTGGAAGATCAGTTCCTTCGACTGTTTGCTGACATGGGCATTGGAACGGTCCGCTCGCTTCCGGCGCGCACAGCCGGCGCAATGCCGCCGGTTGGGCCGAACACGCTGTTCCTGCTGGCGCAGCCGTTCCTTGGGGACACGGCGCGGGCGCTTGAAGCGCGTGGCGCAAAACGACTCGACGCGCTTTTCCCGTTCGGCGCCGAGGGCACGGTCGATTGGCTGCACGCTGCCGCCAGGGCATTCGGCATCGACGAGATGCAGTTCCGCGCCCTTGTGGCGGCGCCGCGCGAGCGGGCCAAGCGCGCGCTGGAGCGGCACCGGGCACTGCTCGAAGGCAAGACGATCTTTTTCCTGCCCGACAGCCAGCTGGAAGTGCCGCTTGCCCGATTCCTGGCAAACGAGCTGGGCATGATCCCGATCGAGGTTGGCACGCCCTATCTCCACAAGCAGCATCTGGCGCGCGAGCTGGCAGCGCTCCCCGACGGCGTGCAGCTGTCCGAAGGGCAGGATGTGGACCGCCAGCTGGACCGGGTGCGAGCTGCGCGCCCCGATCTGACTGTTTGCGGTCTTGGCCTTGCCAACCCGCTGGAAGCGCAAGGGCTTTCGACCAAATGGTCGATCGAGCTGGTGTTTTCGCCGGTGCATGGTTTCGACCAGGCGGGCGATTTGGCCGAACTTTTTGCCCGGCCGCTTCGCCGGCGCGACATGCTGAAGGTCTGAGGCCCATGCAGCTGACCCTCTGGACCTATGAAGGGCCGCCCCATGTGGGGGCAATGCGGGTCGCGACCGCGATGCGGGGCGTGCATTATGTGCTGCATGCGCCGCAGGGCGACACCTATGCCGACCTGCTGTTCACGATGATCGAGCGGCGCGCCGAGCGCCCGCCAGTGACCTACACCACCTTCGAGGCCCGCGACCTGGGTGGCGACACGGCGGAGCTGTTCCAGACCGCTGCGCGCGAGGCCTATGCCCGGTTCAAGCCGCAGGCGATGCTGGTTGGCGCGAGCTGCACGGCCGAGCTGATCCAGGACGATCCGGCGGGCCTTGCCGAGGCGATGGGGCTTCCCTGCCCGGTGATCGCGCTGGAGCTGCCGAGCTATCAGCGCCGCGAGAATTGGGGCGCTGCCGAGGCATTCCATGCGCTTGTGCGCGGGCTTGCCCGGCGGGACGCAAAGCCGGAGCCCCGCGAAGGGCGCCGGCCTAAGGCCAATATCCTGGGCCCGACGGCGCTGGGGTTCCGCCACCGCGACGATCTGGTGGAAGTGAAGATCCTGCTGTCGGCGCTGGGCATCGACCTGCATGTGGTGGCGCCGCTCGGGGCGACGCCTGCCGATCTGGTGACGCTGGGTGAGGCTGACTTCAACATCAGCCTGTATCCGGAAATCTCGGACACGGCCTCGCGCTGGCTGGAGCGGCAGTTCAAGCAGCCGACCGTGCGCACGGTTCCGATCGGCCATGGCGCGACGATGGAATTCATCCGCGAAGTGGCGCTGGTTGCCGGTGTCGATCCGGCCCCGGCGCTTGCGCTTGGCAGCCGGATGCCCTGGTGGACCCGGTCTGTCGACTCGACCTACCTGACCTCGAAGCGGGTGTTCATTTTCGGCGACGCGACCCATGCGGTGGCGGCAGCCCGGGTTGCGCGCGACGAGCTTGGCTTCGAAGTGTGCGGAATCGGCTGCTACAACCGCGAATTCGCCCGGGACGTGCGCGAAGCTGCCGCCGAATTGGGCCTCGAGGCGCTGATCACCGACGATTATCTGGAAGTCGAAGCCGCGATCACGGCGGCCCAGCCCGAAATGGTGCTGGGCACGCAGATGGAGCGGATGATCGCCAAGAAGCTCAAGCTGCCCTGCGCGGTGATCTCGGCGCCGGTGCATGTGCAGGATTTCCCGGCCCGGCACAGCCCGCTGATGGGCTTCGAGGGCGCCAACGTGATTTTCGACAGCTGGGTGCATCCGCTGGTGATGGGCCTGGAAGAGCATCTGCTGACGATGTTCCGTGACGATTTCGAGTTTCATGATGCGGCCGGCCCTTCGCATCTGGGGGCAGGCCATGGCGGCGGGGCTGCGGCGGCGGCGCATGCGCCGGCCGAGGAGCTGGCGGTTGCAGTGGCGGAGCCGCAGGGCTGGACTGTCGAGGCCGAGCGCGAGCTTCAGAAGATCCCCTTCTTCGTGCGCGGCAAGGCACGGCGCAACACCGAGGCCTATGCCGCGAACCGGGGCATTTCGGCGATCACGCTGGACACGCTGTATGAGGCGAAAGCCCATCTGAGCGGGGGAGGGCGGCCATGAAGGTCGAGATGCATTCCTCGGGCGGAGGCGTTTCGCCGACCCGGCTGCGGGTCGTGATCGTGACGCTGGACAACCATTTGTCGGGTGTCGTGGAGCGCGCACAGTGCAGGCTTGCGGCTGATGGAATCAGCATCGGTTTTCATGCCGCCGCCGATTGGGAAGGCGATCCCGACGCCGTGGACCGCTGCCGCGCCGACATTGCGCGCGGTGACATCGTGATCGCGACGATGCTGTTCCTGGAAGACCATATCCGTGCTGTGTTGCCGGCCCTTCAGGCCCGTCGCGAGCAGTGCGATGCGATGGTCGGCCTGATGAGCGGCAGCGAAGTCGTGAAGCTGACCAAGATGGGCGGCTACCGGATGGACGCGCCGGCCAAGGGGCCGCTCGCGCTGTTGAAGAAGCTGCGCGGGTCTTCGAAGCCGGGGGCTGACTCGGGCGCTGGCCAGATGCGGATGCTGCGCCGCCTGCCCAAGCTGCTGCGCTTCATTCCGGGCACTGCGCAGGATGTGCGGGCCTATTTCCTGACCCTGCAATATTGGCTTGCCGGATCGGACGACAACGTCGTCGAAATGGTTCGGGCCCTGGCCGGGCGCTATGCCGCCGGCCCGCGCGAGGGACTTCGTGAGGAAATCGAAGCGCGGCCGCCGGTCGAGTATCCGGAGCTTGGCGTCTATCACCCGCGGATGAAGGCGCGGCTGTCCGCCGATGTGCGTGACCTGCCCCAGGGTGGCGGCAAGGTCGGCACGGTAGGGCTCCTGCTGTTGCGCAGCTATCTGCTTGGCAAGGACACGGCGCACTATGACGGCGTGATTGCGGCCCTTGAGGCGCGCGGCCTGAAGGTCGTGCCCGCCTTTGCAAGCGGCCTGGATGCGCGGCCTGCTATCGAGGCCTTTTTCCGCAAGGACGGCCGTCCGACCATCGATGCGCTGGTGTCGCTGACGGGCTTCTCGCTGGTCGGTGGGCCTGCCTACAATGACGCCCGCGCGGCCGAGGAGCTGCTCGCCGGGCTCGACATTCCTTATGTGGCCGCCCACCCGCTGGAGTTCCAGACACTGCAGCAATGGGGCGCTGGATCGCAGGGGCTGCTGCCGCTGGAAGCGACCATGATGGTGGCAATTCCGGAACTGGACGGTGCTGCAAGCCCGATGGTGTTCGGCGGACGGTCTGACGCAAATGGGGCCGCCTGCGGCGGGTGCGACGAGCATTGCACGTTCAAGCCCAGCGGGCTTGTGCGCGAGATGCAGGCCTGCCCGGAACGCGCCTCGGCACTGGCCGCCCGCGTTGCCCGGATGGTGACGCTGCGGCGCACGCCGCGGGCGGAGCGGCGGCTTGCGGTGGTGCTGTTCAACTTCCCGCCCAATGCCGGGTCTGCCGGCTCTGCGGCCTTCCTTTCGGTGTTTGCTTCCCTTCACAACACGTTGAAGATGCTGGCATCCGAAGGCTGGACTGTCGATGTGCCTGTCGATTTGGATGCCTTGCGCGCGGCGCTTCTAGAGGGAAATTCGGCGCGCTATGGCGCCGAGGCCAATGTGTTCCGCCGGGTGCCCGCCGACGAGCTGGTTCGGCGCGAACCGCACCTGGCCGAGATTGAGGCCCAGTGGGGCCCGGCTCCAGGACGGGTAAACGCTGACGGCGGCCATGCCCATGTGATGGGCGCCCAGTTCGGCAATGTGTTCGTGGGCCTGCAGCCGGCAATCGGCATCGAAGGCGACCCGATGCGGCTGATGTTCGAGGGCCGCTATTCGCCGACCCATGCGATGAGCGCCTTCTATCGCCACATCCGCGAGGATTTCGATGCCCACGCCGTGCTGCACTTCGGCACCCACGGCGCGCTGGAATTCCTGCCCGGGAAGCAGGCCGGTCTTTCGGGCCAGTGCTGGCCCGACCGGCTGATCGGCGACCTGCCGCACATCTATCTCTATGCCTCCAACAACCCGTCTGAGGGCATATTGGCCAAGCGCCGCACGGGAGCGACGCTGGTGTCCTATCTGACGCCGCCGCTTGCCGAAGCCGGGCTGACCGCGAAGCTGTCAGACCTGAAGGGGACCTGGGAGCGCTGGCGTGCCGGCAACATGGCCGAACGGGCCGAGCTTGAAGCGTTGCTGGGCGAACAGGCAGCAGCGATCGACCTGGAGCTGGGCGACCTGGAGCAGTTGGGAGCGCGCCTCTATGAACTGGAGCGCGAGTTGATCCCGCAGGGGCTTCACATCGTGGGCCAGGGCCTGACCGGCGCCGAACTGGAATCGACCCTGGCAGCCATGCCAGAAGCCGATCGTGGGCGCGCCCGCGGGCTGCTGGCGGAAGACCATGAACTGGCTGGGCTGGTGCACGCACTGGATGGCGGCTTCATCCGGCCGGCGCCCGGTGGGGATCTGTCCCGCAACCCGGCGGTGCTGCCGACCGGGCGCAACATTCACGGCTTCGATCCGTTCGGCCTTCCTTCGGCTTTTGCCTGCCGGGAGGGTGCAGCCCAGGCGGACCGCCTGTTGGCGCGGCACATGGCCGACACCGGCGCGATGCCCCATTCGATTGCAATGGTGCTGTGGGGCACCGATAATCTGAAGAGCGAAGGGGCCCAGATCGGCCAGGCGCTGGCGCTGATGGGGGCCCGCCCGCGGTTCGACGGCTATGGTCGGCTGTGCGGCGCGGAACTGATCCCGCTGGCCGAGCTCGGCCGGCCGCGGATCGATGTGATTGCCACGCTGTCGGGCATCTTCCGCGATCTCCTGCCCTTGCAGACCCGGATGCTGGCCGAGGCCGCCTGGCTTGCGACCGAGATCGACGAGCCGCTGGAGATGAACTTCATCCGCGCGAACAGCATGGCGCACCGTGAGAAACATGGCTGTGACCTGGAGACTGCGGCACTTCGCGTCTTCTCGAACGCCGAAGGGGCTTATGGCGCGAACGTGAACCTGATGATCGACAGTGGCGCCTGGACCGATCCGGATGAGCTGGCCCAGGCCTTCGAGACGCAGAAGGGCTATGCTTACGGCGTGAAAGGCAAGCCGGTGCGCCAGGGCGCGCTGATGGCCTCGGCGCTGGCGACCTGCGAGCTTGCCTATCAGAATCTGGAATCGGTCGAGCTGGGGGTGACCACCATCGACCAGTATGTTGACACGCTTGGCGGTGTGTCGCGGATGATCCGCAAGACCCGCGGTGAGGCGGCGCCGGTGTACATCGGCGACGAGACGCAAGGCGAGGGCAAGGTGCGCCGGCTTGAAGAGCAGGTTGCACTGGAGATCCGCACGCGGATGCTGAACCCGGCCTGGTATGAGCCGATGTTGAAGCATGGCGGCGAGGGCGTGCACCAGATCGAAGCCGGCGTGACGGCGACGATGGGCTGGTCGGCAACGACGGGCGAAGTGAGCCCCTGGGTCTATCAGCAGATTTCGGAAACCTATGTGCTGGACGATGCGATGCGCGATCGGCTCGCCAGCCTGAACCCGAAGGCGGCCGCACGTGTTGCCAACCGCCTGATCGAAGCGAGTGACCGGCAGTTCTGGTCGCCCGACTCTGCAACATTGGAAGCCCTGCACCGGGCAGCCGATGCGCTCGAGGATGTCCTCGAGGGTGTCGGTGCACGGGCGGCTTGAGGAGACGGACATGACACTGGACACCATCGGGCACCAGGACGGCGAGGGGAGCGTTCAGGTTCACCTCGACCCGTCGCTCGAAGTCGGGAACGCCAAGGTCTTTGCCGTCTACGGCAAGGGCGGAATCGGCAAGTCGACCACCTCTTCGAACCTTTCGGCGGCCTTCTCGCTGAACGGGCGCAAGGTGCTGCAGATCGGCTGCGACCCCAAGCACGACAGCACCTTCACGCTGACGAAGAAGCTGATGCCGACCGTGATCGACGTGCTGGAAACGGTGAACTTCCACGCCGAGGAGCTTCGCCCCGAGGATTACATGTTCGAGGGTTTCAACGGCGTGATGTGCGTTGAAGCCGGCGGGCCGCCGGCGGGAACCGGCTGCGGCGGCTATGTGGTGGGGCAGACGGTGAAGCTTCTGAAGCAGCACCATCTGCTGGAAGACACCGACGTCGTGATCTTCGACGTGCTGGGCGATGTGGTGTGCGGCGGCTTTGCTGCGCCCTTGCAGCATGCCGAGCGTGCCGTGGTTGTGGCTGCCAATGATTTCGACAGCATCTTCGCAATGAACCGCATCGTGGCGGCCATCAAGGCGAAGTCGAAGAATTATGACGTGCGGGTGGCCGGTGTGATTGCCAACCGCTCGGCCGCAACCGACGAGATCGACCGCTTCAATGCGGCGACCGGAATGAAGCGCCTGGCGCACTTCCCCGACCTCGACGCCATCCGCCGCTCAAGGCTTAAGAAGTGTACCCTGTTCGAAATGCCCGACAGCCCCGAGGTGGATGCCGCGCGCGACGAATATCTGCGCCTTGCCAAGCTGATGTGGGACGGAACGGACGCGCTGGACGCGCAGCCGATGAAGGACCGCGAGATCTTCGAGTTCCTTGGCTTCGAATGATGGCAAGCGTGGCACCTTCCACCAGCTATGACCAGGCCCGGGACAAGCTCGAGGCCTATTTCGACCGCACGGCTGTGGAGCAGTGGAAGGCGCTGACATCCGACGCCCCGGTCAGCCGGATCCGCGCCACGGTGCGAGCCGGCCGGGATAGGATGCGCGGGCTGCTGCTGGACTGGCTTCCGGCCGACATGACCGGGCTCAGGCTGCTGGACGCCGGCTGCGGAACGGGTTCGCTTGCCGTCGAGGCTGCTGCGCGCGGGGCCCATGTGGTTGCGATCGATGTGTCGGGCCAGCTGGTGTCCGTTGCCCGCGAGCGTGCGCCGGACGGGCTTTCGATCGACTGGCGGGTCGGCGACATGCTGTCGGCCGAGCTTGGCCATTTCGACCATGTGGTCGCGATGGACAGCCTGATCCATTATGAAGCGCCCGACATGATTGCTGCGGTCGAGGCGCTGCGGGCACGGACGACGGGGTCGGTGCTCTTCACCTTTGCGCCATCGAGCCCGCTGCTGGAAACCATGCACTTCGTGGGCAAGGCCTTTCCCCGCAGTGACCGTTCGCCGGCTATTGCGCCCGTGCGCGAGGCGGTGCTGCGCAAGGCGCTTGGCGGCGCCCGGACCGAGCGGGTCTCGGCCGGCTTCTACACCAGCCAGGCGCTGGAGGTGCTGCCGGCATGAGCGCGATGGCCGATCGGTGGACGCGGGTGGGGGTGAAATTCCTCCCCTTCGCCGATGCGGCGAGTGCGGAGCTTCCGCTTGGCCGGTTGTTGCGGCTGTCGCTGTTCCAGGTGTCGTGCGGGATGGCAGCCGTGCTGCTGACCGGCACGCTGAACCGGGTGATGATCGTCGAGATGGGGATTCCGGCCGGCGTCGTTGCGCTGATGGTTGCCCTGCCGCTGCTGTTTGCGCCGGCGCGCGCCCTCATCGGGTTCCGTTCCGACCATCACAAGTCCTTCCTTGGCTGGAAGCGCGTTCCCTATCTGTGGTTCGGCACCATGCTGCAGTTCGGCGGGCTGGCGATCATGCCGTTCGCCATGCTGATCATGACGGGCGGCGGAAACGCCCCGGTGGTCGTTGGCGAGATCTTCTGCGCCCTTGCCTTCCTGCTGGTCGGTGCAGGCCTGCACACCACGCAGACCGCTGGCCTCGCGCTTGCGACAGACCTCGCGCCCGAGGACACCCGTCCGCGGGTTGTTGCGCTGCTCTATGTCATGCTGCTGGTCGGCACCTTCTGCAGTGCGCTCGTTGTTGGCCAGTTGCTGGTGGATTTTTCGCCCACCAGGCTTGTCGGTGTGGTGCAGGGTGCAGCTGTCGTGACCATCGTGCTGAACATCATCGCGCTCTGGAAGCAGGAGCCGCGGCGCCCTTCGGAAACATCGCATGCGCGCGAAGTGCCGGATTTTGCGCAGGTTTCGCGGCTGTTCCTGTCCGATCGCAGCACCCGGCGCATGCTGGTCGCTGTCGGCCTGGGGGCTGCCGGTTTCGCGATGCAGGATGTGCTGCTCGAGCCCTATGGCGCCGAAGTGCTCGGCATGGGTGTCGGCGAGACCACGCGCCTGACCGCGATCTGGGCTGCGGGCACCCTGCTGGCGCTTGCGCTTTCGGCCGGGATGCTGGGGCGTGGCACCGATCCGCTTCGGGTTGCCGCGACCGGGCTACTGGCCGGCATAGCCGCCTTTGCCGCTGTCGTGATTTCGGCCCCGACCGGGCTTCCTCTGCTTCTGGGTGTCGGTGTTGCCGGGATCGGCTTTGGCGGCGGCCTCTTCGGGGTCGGCACGCTGACGGCTGCCATGGCCATTGGCCGCAGCGGAGGCCAGGGCGGTGAATTGGGCGCAGGCTTGGCGCTCGGTGCCTTCGGGGCCGTTCAGGCAACGGCCGCCGGTTTCGGCATCATCCTGTCCGGCCTTATCCGCGACGCCCTTTCTGCAGCAGCTTCGGCCGGCTCGCTCGGGCCAGCTCTTTCGGAAGCTGCCATCCCCTATTCGGTTGTCTGGCACATCGAAATCGGACTTCTGTTTGCAACTCTCGTCGCGCTCGGGCCTCTGGTCCGTCGTTCCACCCACAGCCAGGACGGCGCCGCACGGCCGTTCGGGCTCCAGGAGTTTCCGGCATGAACCTGGTTCAGGCCAAGCTCTGGGCAACCCAACCGTGCAGCGGAGACAGCCCATGTCACCCGTGATCTTCGGCAATGTCGATGTCGCCTTGCTCAGCCTGTATGCCTTCTTCCTCTTTTTCGTGGGTCTGGTCTGGTACCTGAACCGCGAGAGCCGGCGGGAAGGCTATCCGCTGGAAGACGAAATGACCGGACGCCTCAATCCCACCAAGATCTGGGATGTCGGCCCGCAAAAGACCTTCCGCCTTCCGCACGGCCATGGGGTTGTGAACCCCAAGACCGCGCGCGATGACCGGGATATCAAGGCCAAGAAGGCCTGGGGCAGCTATGGCTCGCCCTATGTGCCCACAGGCAACCCCCTGGTCGATGGTGTCGGACCTGCTTCCTACGCCCAGCGCGCCAAGCGCCCCGACCTCGATTTCGAGGGCCATCCCCGGATCGTGCCTCTTCGCGCAGTCGAGGAGCTTTCGGTGGACAAGCGGGATTCCGATCCGCGCGGCTACACCATGTATGGCTCTGACGGTGTTGCGGCCGGCGTGGTGACCGAGATCTGGATCGACCGGTCTGACCGGCTTGTCCGTTATCTGGAAACCCGCCTGCCTACCGGCCACACCGTTCTCGTCCCGATGACGATGGTACTGGTGAAGGCTCGCCAGGGTGCGGTCCAGACAGACAGCATCTCGGCAGCCCAGTTCGCCGACGCACCGGCCGCCCCGAGCAACAACATGGTGACCCTGGACGAAGAAGAGCGGGCGATCGCCTATTTCGGCGGCGGCTATCTCTACTCGTCGCCGAGCCGCCAGGAGCCCCTGATATGAGCGGATCGACCGAAGGCTATGCCAACGAGCCGGTGCGGGGGCTTCCGGGCCACCTTCCGGCCGGCGAGCAGATCGTCTGGCAGGGCTCGCCCGACTGGAAGCGGCTGGCACTGACGGCTTTCCATGTGCGGGGCGTTGCCGTCTATTTCGGACTGATCCTGGTGGCCGCCGTGGTGACCGGCGCAAGCCCGACCGGGGTGGTCGCCACCATCGGCGCCGGTGTTGCGGCAGTCGCGTTGCTTGGCTTCATTGCCTGGCTGTCGGCGCGCAGCACGGTCTACACGCTGACCAACCGTCGGATCGTGTTCCGGATCGGCATTGCGCTGCCGACCTGCATCAACGTGCCCCTGAAGATCATCGAGAATGCGTCGATGAAGGCGCATCCCGATGGCACGGCCGACCTGCCGCTGCAGATCAGTGGGCCGACCAAGATGGGCTGGATGATGCTGTGGCCGCACGCCCGGCCGTGGAAGCTGGACAAGCCAGAGCCGATGCTGCGGGCTGTTCCCGAAGGCGCCCGCGTTGCAGCCCTGCTGTCGCGCACGCTGGCAGAAGCCGTGCCGGAAGGCCGGCGGCTGGTGATTGCCGGTGAGCAGCAGGCACCCGGCCGGATGGGCGAGGCGCAGGCAGCATGAGCGGGCACCATGAGATGAGCTTCCCGAAGGAAGCGCTCTGGGGTGCAGCCGGGCTTGTGCTGCTGGCCTTTGCCGGAGCGGTTGCCGTTCGCACGGGGGTTCTGCCCGAAGTGGCAAACCCCCAGGCGATGCGGGCCGAAGCGCAGGCAAGCGTGTTGAAGTCCCGTGACCTGATGTTTGCCGACGTGGATGGCAATGTCGTGGTGACGGACCTGGCCGGGGCGACCGTCGCGGTGATCCGGCCTGAATCCGAGCAGGGCTTCGTTCGCGGCGTGATGCGCGGGCTGGCGCGGGAGCGGCGGCTGAAGGACGCGTCGATGGCGACGCCGTTCCGCTTGCAGCTGTGGACCGACAACGGCCTGACCCTGACGGACCTGGCGACCGGCCGGCAGATCGAGCTTGGCGGCTTTGGGCCCACCAACCGTGCGGCCTTTGCCGTGATGCTTCCGGGCGGAGGGCAGGGCTGATGCCTGCAACCCGGGCCTTCTGGCGGCATGTCGAGGATGTCGGCTGCTTGATCGAGATCAACCACACGCCCGAGCGTTTCGGGGCACATGTGCATCTGGACGGCGATCCGGTGATCGCCCCGGGGGACAGGGTTTGCGTGTACGGCGATCCGATCGAAGTTGTGCCGGGGCATGACATGTCCATCCGCCGGCGGGCCCGAATCGAACGGGCAACCGTGCTGGGCCGGGCCTGGACCCGCTTTCGCGGACAGTTCGAAGTTGCCGAGCTGTTCGAAGTGAGCTTCACGACAGGGAAACTGCAATGAACGTGCATGCACCGATGGAAGCCGCACCGCGGCCGATCCCGACTTCGGCCGACGAGACGCTGGAGATGGCCCAGGCGGACACGATGCTGTCCCCCCGCTTCTACACCACCGATTATGCTGCGATGGACCGGATCGACGTGTCGTCGGTGCGCCGCGAATGGGACACTCTGATCGCCGACATGGTGGCGGACCCGAACCGCAGGCACTTCCACAAGACGCCCGAATTCGAGGGCGTGATCGAGAAGCTGCCGCCGGCGCTGAGGGCCGAGTTCATCGACTTTCTGGTGAGCTCGCTGACCTCGGAATTTTCGGGCTGCATCCTGTATGCGGAAATCGCCAAGCGGGTGACCAACCCGGATGTGAAGCAGCTGTTCAAGCTGCTCTCGCGCGATGAAAGCCGGCACGCAGGCTTCATCAACCACACGCTGAAGGACGCGAAGATCGGGGTGGACCTGGGCTTCCTCACGAAGACCAAGAAATACACCTACTTCAAACCGAAGTACATCTTCTACGCCGTGTATCTGTCTGAAAAGATTGGTTATGCGCGGTACATCGCCATTTACCGCCATCTCGAGCGGAACCCCGAGAATCGCTTCCATCCGATCTTCAAATGGTTCCAGGAATGGTGCAACGACGAGTTCCGCCACGGCGAGGCCTTTGCCCTGCTGCTGCGCTCGGAGCCGGGCCTTCTGAAGGGCGGCAACAAGCTGTGGATCCGCTTCTTCCTGCTGTCGGTCTATGCCACCATGTATGTGCGCGACCATATGCGCCCCGAATTCCACAAGGCGCTTGGTGTCGACCCGACCGACTATGACTATCGGGTGTTCCGCATCTGCTCGGAAATCTCGAAGCAGGTGTTCCCGCTGACGCTGGACATCGACGCCCCCGCGTTCCGCGCCGGCATGGAATCGATGCGGATTGCCAATGAGGGCATCTGCGCTGCCCGTGCCCAGGGCGGGCTGGCGGGCTGGGCCAAGGTGCAGGGCTGGAAGCTTCGCGCCGGGCTTGCCTTTGCGCGGATTTACATGCTGCCCGTCGAAGAGAATGCCATCCCCGAAACCTCGCGCCTGCAGCCGGCCTGGTAAGATCCTTGCACGGTTTCCTTCCCCCACTGGCCTTTGCCCTTGTGGCCTGGTTCTTCGCGACCGGCGCCATCCTGTGGCTTGACCGCCGGCCGGAAGAGAGCTGGGGCGCGAGCCTGCTGGGTGCGACCATCGTTTCGGGCTTTGCCTTTGCGACCGTCCTCATCAGCGCGGAAAGCCATTCGGTGGCCGCCGCCTATGCCGGCTTCCTTGCCACGATCGTCCTGTGGGGCTGGCACGAGATGAGCTTCCTGATGGGCTTCGTGACCGGGCCGCGGCGCGAGGCCTGCCCGGCCGATGCAAGGGGCTGGCGCCGGTTCAAGCTGGCGACCGCCACGCTGATACATCACGAGATCGCGCTTGCGCTGACGGCGCTGGTGCTGGTGCTGGTGACGTGGGGGCAGCCCAACCAGATTGCCGCCTGGACCTTCCTGCTGCTGTTCGGGATGCGGCTGTCGACCAAGTTCAACATCTTCCTTGGCGTGCCCAAATTCTCGGACGAGCTTCTTCCCGACCATTTGTCCTATCTCCGGAGCTATTTCCGGGAAAGCCGCGGCAACCCGCTGCTGCCATGGTCGGCCCTGTTGAGCATCGGGATCACCGCGCTGTTTGCCTGGAATGCCGTGGGCGCGCCCGCCGGCAGCGGCCTGCGCGTGCAGTTCCAGCTTCTGTTTGCCCTGTCGGCGCTTGGAGTCGTCGAACATGCGTTCCTGCTGCTCCCTGTTCGGGACAGCGCACTCTGGACATGGATGGTGCCCGGAAAGGCGCCACTTGAGGATCTGAAGGGGAGTCAGTGATGGACTATGATGCACTCTGCGAAGCCCAGCTCGATGAGCTGCGTGCTGCGGGCAATTACCGCATCTTCGCGGAGCTGGAGCGCAAGCGGGGGCTTTATCCCCATGCGACGCGCCACGGCGACGAGGGGACGAGCAATGTCGCCGTCTGGTGTTCGAACGACTATCTGGGGATGGGCCAGCACCCTTCGGTGATTTCGGCGATGCACGAGGCGCTGGATGCCCAGGGTGCAGGCGCAGGCGGCACCCGCAACATTTCGGGCACGAACCACGCCCATGTGATGCTGGAGCGCGAGCTCGCCGACCTGCACGGCAAGCCGGCAGCGCTGCTGTTCACCTCGGGCTATGTGTCCAACTGGGCAGCGCTCGGCACGCTTGGCGCGCGGCTTCCGGGCTGCGTGATCCTGTCGGACGCGGGCAACCATGCCTCGATGATCGAAGGCATCCGCCATTCCAAGGCCGAGCGGCATGTGTGGAAGCACAACAGCCCCGAGGATCTGGACCGGCTGCTGTCGCGGATCGACCCGTCGCGTCCCAAGCTTGTGGCGTTCGAGAGCGTCTATTCGATGGACGGCGACATTGCGCCCATCGCCGAGATCCTGGACGTCTGCGAAGCGCATGGCGCGATGAGCTATCTGGATGAAGTGCACGCAGTCGGCCTCTATGGCCCGCGCGGTGGCGGCATTGCCGAACGCGAAGGGCTTATGGACCGGCTGACGGTGATCGAGGGAACACTCGGCAAGGCCTTCGGCGTTGTCGGCGGTTACATCGCGGCATCCTCCTCGATGGTCGATTTCGTCCGCAGCTTTGCGTCGGGCTTCATCTTCACCACAGCGCTTCCGCCCTCGATCGCGGCCGGTGCGCTGGCGAGCGTGAAGCATCTGAAGGCGTCGAGCGCCGAGCGGGAAGGGCACCAGGCTGCTGTCGCCAAGGTCCGCCGTCGGCTGGAGTTGATGGGCATTCCGATGATGGACAATGACAGCCACATCATCCCGGTGATGGTTGGCAATGCGCACCATGCCAAGCTGATCTCGGACCGGCTGCTGAACGACCATGGCATCTATGTGCAGCCGATCAACTATCCGACGGTTCCCAAGGGCACCGAGCGGCTGCGGATCACGCCAAGCCCGGTGCACACGGACGGCGACATCGACCGGCTGGTCCGCGCGCTTTCGGACATCTGGTCGGAGTGCGAACTGGCCAGGCAGGAAATGGCCGCCTGACGGCCGATCGTTGCAGGCTCAGCCGGTCGGGAAAGGCCGGTTGAGCTGCACGATCTTCCAGTTGAGGCCGGCTGCGAAGCTGACCCAGGCGATGTAGGGCACGAGCAGCCAGGCTGCGCGTGTCGACAGGGGTGCGACGATCAGGATGAGGGCCAGGATCGACAGCCAGAAGGGCACGATCTCGATGAGTGCCCAGTCCGGCCGCTTGAGGTTGAAGAACAGCGGGCTCCAGGCAAAGTGCAGCACTGCGTTCACCCCGAAGGCCACAAACACGAGATTGCGGGTTTCGGCGTCCGGCGCGGCCGTCCAGGCAAGCGCTGCCGAATAGGCCCAGGCTGCCAGGATCAGCGTCCAGGCCGGACCGAACAGCCAGTCCGGCGGTTGAAGCCGGGGCTTCTTCAGATTTTTGTACCAGGGGGCGATGTCGGTGAGCAATCCGCCGCCAAGCGCAAGAACAAGGGCTGCGGCACCAGCCACGAGAAGGGGTATCAGCATGAAGCACTCCTTTGGGGCCGTCGCCCTGCGAACCGGCGGGATTGCTTGGCCGTCGCTGCCTGCTACACCCTGACGCCATGAAGGTCACCTTTCCCTTTTCGGCCATCGTTGGCCAGGACGAGATGAAGCAGGCGCTGCTGATTGCAGCCGTCGACGGCCGGATCGGCGGCGTGATGGTGTTTGGCGACCGGGGCACCGGCAAGTCGACCGCTGTCCGCGCGCTTGCAAGCCTGCTGCCGCCGATCGAGGTGCGGGCCGGCTGCCGTTACACCTGTGATGCAAAGGCCGATGGGGCCTGCCCGTTCGATTGCCCGGTGGGCACCGGGAAGGCCGTGCAGAAGCCGGTCCCCTTCGTGGACTTGCCACTGGGCGCAACCGAGGATCGGGTGGTTGGCGCGCTGGATCTGGAGCGTGCGCTTGCAACAGGCGAGAAGCGCTTCGAGCCGGGGCTGCTGGCCAAGGCGCACCGGGGTTTCCTGTACATCGACGAAGTGAACCTGCTGGAGGACCATCTGGTCGACCTGCTGCTGGACGTGGCGGCGTCCGGCGAGAATGTGGTTGAGCGCGAGGGGCTGTCGCTGCGGCACCCGGCGCGCTTCCTGCTGATCGGTTCGGGCAATCCGGAAGAGGGCGAGCTGAGGCCGCAATTGCTGGACCGGTTCGGCCTGTCGGTGGACGTGAAGACGCCCGAGCTGCTGGCCGACCGGATCGAGGTGGTTCGCCGGCGCGACCGCTTCGACCGCGATCCGGCCGGGTTCGTGGCCGACTATGCCGCAGCCGACGCCGCAGTTGTGCAGAAGGTGGCAAAGGCCCGGAAACGGGCGCCCGATGTGGAGGTGTCCGACCAGATCCTGGAGCTGTCGTCGCGGCTGTGCCAGGCACTGGGAGCTGACGGGCTTCGCGGCGAGCTGACCCTGATGCGGGCTGCGCGGGCCTGGGCGGCGCTGGCGGCCAAGAAGACAGTCACGCCGGCCCATCTGGCTGCCGTGGCACCCATGGCCCTGCGCCACCGGCTGAGGCGCAATGTGCTGGACGAGACGGGGTCCACCCCGCGCATCGCGCGCGCAATCCAGGAGATATTCCCGGCATGAATGATGCGGCGCTTGCCGCGCTGTTGCTTGCGGAGGACCCGGTTGGGTTGGGCGGAATCGTGTTGAAGGCACGAGCAGGTCCTGCGCGTGACGCCTGGCTGCAGGGGCTCGCAGCCGCCCTGCCGCCGGGCACACCGATCCGCCGTATGCCAGTCGGTATCCCCGATGAGCGGCTGCTGGGCGGGCTGGACCTTGCCGCGACTCTTTCTGCGGGCAAGCCGCTGCGATCGGCGGGGCTGTTGGCCGAGGTGGACGGCGGGGTGATCCTTGTGCCGATGGCCGAGCGGCTGCCGGCCGAAACCGCAGCACGCCTTGCCCAGGTGATGGACGCAGGCGAGGTGCCGGGCGTGAACGGGCCGCCCGCGCCATCGAAATTCGCCTTGGTGTTGCTGGACGAGGGCGTGGACGATGAATGTGTGCCGCCCGCGCTTGCCGAGCGGCTGGCGATCCATCTGGACCTCGATCGGGTGGCGGAAGGGGACGCCGAAGCAGGGCCCCCGGCGCCGGCCTATCTGGAGAGCCTGTGTGCGGTGGCCGACGCGCTGGGGTGCGCGGGAATTCGGGCAACACTTCTGGCGGTGAAGGTGGCGCAGGCCTCGGCAGAGCTGCATGAACGAGCTGTGTGCGAGGGCGATGTGGCGGCGGCCGTGCGGCTGGTGCTTGCGCCGCGGGCAAC
>JBGTBK010000305.1:0-2285 GCA_041749355.1 Sandaracinobacter sp.
CGGCGCCGGTGCCAGCGCTGGCCAACCCACAGCCGCCAGCCCAGGTGCACCGTCAGGAACCCGGCCACCGCGCCCACGGTCGCAAAGATCAGCAGCCCCAGATAGGTCGGCCCGGCGAGGTTCACCACCCAGCCGATCGCCTGCTCCAGCCGCCCGGCATCAGGCCCAAACGCGATCAGGGTCTCGGTCTTCAGCCCGATCGCCTCGCGCCCCACCAGGAAGGCGAGCACATAGATGAAAGGCACCGTGAAGGGGTTGGTCACGAAGGTCGAAACCGCTGCGACCGGCAGGTTGGCGCGGGCAGCCACCGCAAACAGCGCAGCAAAGGGAGTCTGCGCAACGGGAATCGCAAAGCCGGCAAACAGCCCGAGCGCTGCACCGCGGGCCACACCACGCCGGTTCCAGCGCCACACCAGTGGGGAAGCCAGATGGCGCGCGAAAGGCCGCAGGAAGCGGTTGGCTTCCAGCTGCTCTCTTGTCGGCATCTTCAGCCAGCGCCGCACCGTCTCCACTCTCCCGCAATCGCCCGCATGGCAGGCCCACCGCCACCTGCCCATTCACGGCCAATGCGGCAAAGATGTGTCTGGCAGGCAGGCGCTGCAACCGCATTTGCGCAATTCCGCCCGACCGTGGAAGAAATTCGGCAGACGCCATTCGCCGCAGCCACGAAAATCCGTCCGGTCCCGCAGACCTCAGCCCCGGTCGCGCAGCAGCCGCCCGGCTTCGCGCTTCCAGTCCTTTTCCTTCTCGTGCGCCCGCTTGTCGTGCAGCTTGCGGCCCTTGGCCACCGCAATCTCCACCTTCGCCCGCCCGCGCGTGTTGAAATAGACGCTGATCGGCACGATCGTCATGCCCTGCCGCGCAACCGCCCCGTGCAGCTTGGCGATCTCGCGCGCCGTCAGCAACAGCTTCCTCGGGCGCTTGGGCTCGTGGTTGTGCCGGTTTCCGTGGCTGAACTCGGGGATGTTGGCATTCACCAGCCACACCTCGCCATTCTTCACCTCGGCATAGCTTTCCGCGATCGAGCCTTCGCCAAAGCGCAAGCTCTTCACCTCGGTGCCGGTCAGCACGATTCCGGCGTCCAGCACATCCTCGAATGCATATTCATAACGCGCGCGCCGGTTCTCGGCGACGGTCTTCACCTTGTCGGGGGAGGGTCTGGGGCGTGCCATTGCTCTAACGTCGTGGGCCGCAGCGACAAATCAAGGCGCAACGCCGGCATGGGCCATGGCCGCATCCACCATCGCCCGCGACGCCTCCGAAGGCGCAACCACCGGCAACCGCGTCTCCGCGCCCATCTTCCCCAGCACGCTCAGCGCATGCTTGGTCGGCCCCGGCGAGGCATCGGTGAACAGCGCCCGGTGCAGCGGATACAGCTGGTCCTGCAGCGCAAGCCCGGTCGCGAAATCGCCCTCAAGGGCTGCCTTCACCTGGGCCGCGTTCAGGGCCGGCGCCACATTGGCCGTCACTGAAATCGCCCCGTGCCCGCCATGGGCGATGATCCCCAGGGTCATGTAATCATTGCCCGACAGGATCAGGAAATCGCGCCCGCACTCCTGCCTTATCTGGCTCACCCGCTCGATGTCGCCGGTCGATTCCTTGACCCCGATGATCTTCGGGTGATCAGCCAATTCCGCCATCGTCTCGGTCGTCATGTCGATGCCCGAGCGGCCCGGAATGTTGTAGAGGATGATCGGCAGCGGCCCATGGTCGGCCAGGTGCCGGAAATGCGCCAGCAGCCCGCGCTGCCCGGGCTTGTTGTAATAGGGGCAGACCACCAGCGCCACATCCGCGCCGGCCCGCGCCGCCGACTCCATATGGTGCAGCGCAACACGCGTGTCGTTCGATCCGCAGCCAGCAATCACCGGCACCCGCCCCTTCGCCGCCTTCACCGCAAGCCCGACCACATGGTCATGCTCCTCGATCGAAAGCGTCGCCGACTCGCCCGTCGTCCCGCACGGCACCAGCGCCGAAGACCCTTCTGCCACCTGCCAGTCGACAAAACCCTCGAAGGCCTTCTCGTCCACCCGGCCGTCGCGGAACGGTGTCACGAGCGCGGGGATGGAGCCGGTGATGGTGGGCATGTGGCAGGGTCCTCAGGCGGTGCAACGCCCGGCCGACGGGGCAGGTCCCCGGCAAGCGGCCTTGGCGCAATCGTCGCCGTTGCCTAAAGACTTGCCGATGCCCGTGCAACTCCACCTGCTGGCCGCCGTCGCTGCCACCCTCGCCGTCCTTGCCTCCCTCCAGCCGGCGGCCGCCCAGTCCGACCCGGCCTCGCGCGCCTG
>JBGTBK010000306.1:0-2143 GCA_041749355.1 Sandaracinobacter sp.
CGGCCGACAGCCGACACCGCGTCGCCGATCCGGAAGCGGTAGTGATAGGGGCGGCCGGGCGCGAGGCCGGCGAGCGTGACATGGACCGAATGGCCAAGCTCGGGCCGGGCCAGCGCCTCACCGCTCAGCAGGGTGCGGGCAAAGCCCTCGTTGTCGGCCACTTCCCAGCGCACCGGATAGGCCAAGGGTTCCAGCCCTGCGAGCGGCAGGCCGGGGATCGGGGCAAGCCGGGTCCAGATCACGAAGCCGGATGCGTCGGGGTCGCCGGCTGCGACACCCATGGTAAAGGGATAGGCCGGCAGGCGGGGCGGGGTGCGGACCGCCTGAGCCCAGACGGGGGCTGCCGCTGCAAGCCCCAAGGATGCGACCAGCTGCCGCCGCCTGATTTCGAACCCCATTTTCCCCAGTCCCCTTCGAACCCGATTCCGGCACCTTGCCTGTGCTGCCTTGCCCTCTTCCCATTGCAGGTTGAAGACGCCACAACCGGCGGGATGCCACAGCTTGTCGCCAGCTCCGTGCCTTCGCCGTGCCGCAACATCTGCAAGGTGGCGCGCGGAATCTGCACCGGCTGCGGCCGCACGCTGGACGAGATCGCGGCCTGGCCGACGGCACCCGATCCTGAGCGACGGGCCATCGTGGTGCGCGCAAGCGGCAGAATTCGCGCCAGCCGGTGATGTGCGGTCTTGGCGCTGCCCGGGCCAGTCGCTAGGACTCGAAAATGCAGCCCATCCGTATCGCCCCGTCCATCCTGTCCGCCGACTTTGCGCGGCTCGGCGAGGAGGTGCGCGCCATCGACGCGGCTGGTGCCGACTGGATCCATGTCGACGTGATGGACAATCATTTCGTGCCGAATCTGACCATCGGGCCGATGGTGGTGAAGGCGCTGAGGCCGCATTCGGCAAAGCCGTTTGACGTGCATCTGATGGTGTCTCCGGCGGACGCGCTTGTGGAGGCCTTTGCCGAAGCCGGGGCGGATATCCTGTCGGTCCACCCCGAGGCCGGGCCGCACCTGCATCGCACGCTGATGCGCATCCGGGCGCTGGGGAAGAAGGCCGGCGTGGTGCTGAACCCGGCAACCCCGCTTGCCGCGATCGACCATGTGATCGACCTCCTCGACCTCGTGCTGGTGATGAGCGTGAACCCTGGCTTTGGCGGGCAGAGCTTCATCGAAAGCGCGCTTCCCAAGGTCGAGGCACTGCGCCGGCGGATCGATGCGTCGGGCCGGGCGATCGAGCTGGAAGTGGATGGCGGGGTCGATGCATCGAACGCGGGGCGGCTTGCAGCGGCCGGCGCGACGATGCTGGTTGCCGGCACGGCCTCCTTCCGTGGCGGTCCGCAAGCCTATGCCGCCAACATCGCGGCGCTGAAGGCGGCGCGATGAGCGGTGCGGACGGCGATCCGACCGAAGCGCCAGAGGCCGATGCGCTTCGCCTGACCCGCGGCATGGGCGACCGCGGCCCCTCGCTCGCCGAGCGCCTTTCGGACCGGCTGGACCGGTTGAGCTTTGCCTCGCCCTTCCACCGGATGCGGTTGAAGGGCCGCTTTCCGCTGAAGCTGATCGCGGTGCCCGAGGACCCGATTCCGGGCGATTCGGCAATTGCGGCGCGGCTGCGGGGTGGTCGGCTGTTTCGCGACGGCTATGGCCAGGGGATGCTGGATGGCCGGCTCGACAGCCCGACGGCGCCGGCCGCGTGGCGGCACTGGGTGCACAGCTGGGGTTGGCTCAGGGACCTGTCTGCGGCCGATGGGCTGAGCCAGTCCGAGATTGCGCGTGCCGAGGGGCTTTCGAAGCGCTGGCTCGCCAGGTTCCACGAATATGACGAGGAGGCCTGGGCGCCCGACGCCACAGGCAGCCGGATCCTTCTCACCTGCATGCACGCGCCGCTGGTGATCCCGGGCAAGGACCATGTGCACCGCTCGGCGGTCTTGAACGCGATCGCGCGCTGGAGCCGCCATCTGGACCGTGCGGCGCCCCGCATGCAGTCGGGCCTGCCCAAGGTGCAGGCGATTGCCGGCCTGATCGGAAGCGCGCTGATATTGCCGGGCGGCGAGGAGCGGCTTGCGCGCGGGCTGGCCCTGCTGGAGCAGTCGCTGGACGCGATCCTGCTGGACGACGGTTCGCCGCTGTCGCGCTCGGCGCTGG
>JBGTBK010000307.1:0-7746 GCA_041749355.1 Sandaracinobacter sp.
CGCGACCGGCGGCCGCCGCTTCGGCCGGTGTCAGGCGGCGGAACGAGCCCACAAGGCTCTGGAACTGGCCGCCGCGGCCTGATGGCGCGATGGTGCGCAGCAGATAGACCTGGTCGGGCGAAGCGCGAAAGGCATGGACACCGACGTCGACTGCGCCCTGCCGGCTGTTCAGCTGGGCTTCCGACAGGCCGGCGTCGAAGCCGTTGACCGGCCGTTCGCTGTAGCTGGCGCGCGGCACCTGCCCGTTGTTCACCTGCTGCCAGACCTGGCTTACGACCGACTGCAGGCTCTGGCCCGGCTGCACCCGGGTGTCGGTGAAGACAAACTGCGACCCGTCGCGCCCGCGCCCGGCAACGGCCCGCGGACTGTTCTGCAGGGTGAAGCCCGGTGGTGCGTCGAAACCAAGCCTGAGGCCTGCGTGACGGAAGCTGGGGCCGGAGATCACGCCCTGGTCCGGCGTGTCGCCAAAGGCCATTCCGTCGAGGGCGGCGAGATAGGCGTCGCGATTGGTCGCGCCGGTGCGGCCGGTGGCGGCTGCCTGCTTTGCCACCCGCTGCACGCGATCGGCCGTGACCGGGTGGGTGGAAAAGAAGCTGGCCGTTCCGCCGCGCTCGAGGTTTTCCTTGCCCTCCACAACGGCCACCCGATCGAGGGCGGCGAGCATGGTGGCGGATGCGCGGGGGTCGTAGCCGGCTGCAATCGCGTAGCGCATGCCGAGCGTGTCGGCCTCGTTTTCCTGCGAGCGGGAGAAGCCGGCAACCCAGGCGCTGGCGCCGACATTGGCAAGCTGGGCGACCTGCGAGCCGCCAAGCATGGCGGCTGCCAAGGTTCCGAGCGCGCCGATGGTGGCGCGGCTCTGCCGCTTGTCGGAGTGGCGGGCTGCGACATGGCCGGCCTCGTGGCCCAGCACGGAAGCGAGCTCCGCCTCGTTGTTGATCATCGAGAGCAGGCCGCGGGTGATGTAGAGATAGCCGCCCGGGGTCGCCATGGCATTGGGGACGGGCGAGTTCAGCACGGTCACGGTCCAGTCCTGCGGGCGGGAGCCGGGGACAGACGCCATCGCGATGCGGACGCCGACCTGGCGCACATAGTCCGCAAGCGGGCCGTCGACCTTGCCGCCGAATTGCTGGACGATTTCCTTGTAGCCCTCGGCGCCGATCTGCCGATCACGCTGCGACAGGCCAGCCAGATTCTGGGCAGGCGCCTGGGCCGGTACGGTGGCGACAGCGAGTGCGACCGCTGCGGCAAGGCAGCGGCCGAGGTGGCGGAGAGGCTTTGTCATGGGATCTTTCCCAGTCAGGCAGCCCGTGCGAAGGCGAGGAACCGCGAGCGGCGCTGGGCCTTCAGGGCTTCGGGTGGAAGATTGCCAAGGCTTTCGAGGGCCTTGGCGATGGCGTCCCCCAGATAGGTCATGGCGTCGGCCGGCGCCCGGTGCGCGCCGCCGACAGGCTCCTTCACGACGGTGTCGATGACCCCGAGTTCGGCGAGATCCTGCGCCGAGATTCGCATCGCAACGGCGGCGTCGGCGGCCTTTGCGGCGTCGCGCCAGAGGATGGAGGCGCAGCCTTCGGGCGAGATGACGGCGTAGACGGAGTGCTCCAGCATCAGGACCTGATTGCCGGCTGCAAGCGCGACTGCGCCGCCCGAACCGCCCTCGCCGATGATGACGGAGACCAGCGGCACTTCGACGTTGAGGCAGGATTCCGTCGCCTTTGCAATGGCTTCGGCCTGTCCGCGCTCTTCCGCCTCGATGCCGGGAAAGGCGCCGGGGGTGTCGACGAGGGTGACGATGGGTAGGCCGAAACGGTCTGCCAAGTCTATGAGACGGCTGGCTTTTCTGTATCCTTCGGGCTTGGCCATGCCGAAATTGCGCTTGACGCGGCTTTGCGTGTCGGAGCCTTTTTCGTGGCCGATGAGCATGACGGGTTGCCCACGGAAGCGGGCCGGGCCACCGAGAATTGCGACATCGTCGGCAAAGGCGCGGTCGCCGGCGAGCGGTTGCCAGCCTTCGAACAGGGTTTCGGCAATCGCCAGGAAACGCGGCCTAGCCGGGTGGCGGGCGACCAGCGTCTTCTGCCAGGGGGTGAGGGATTTGTATATGTCTGCCAACAGCTTGGCACGCTTCGCCTCGGCCCGCTTGCGCTCAGCCGCGCGGGCGGGATCTGCTGCCATGCCGGCGATTTCTGCGTCCAGGGCGGCTACTGGTTTTTCGAATTCTAGGATCTGGGCCATTGGTTCCACGTGGGTCAGAGGCGGGTATAAATCAAGCGCCAGACATTGTGGCCGAGTTTGCGGGCTTTTTCGGCGAAACGGGTGTCTGGCCAGTCTTCCGGGATGGATTCCCAGTCGGTCGGGGTTTCGGCGGTCCAGGCGAAGCCGGGTTGGTTTTGCATCACAAACATCACATGGCGCATGTAATTGACGTGGTCTGTCGCCACCCTGAACTGCGCTCCGGCACGCATTTTGGCGTGAATCAGCGCCAATGGGCCCGGATTGACGAACCTCCGCTTGGCGTGGCGGGCCTTTGGCCAGGGATCGGGGTGGAGGAGGTAGAGGGCTGACAGGCTCTGGTCTGGAAGGCGTTCGAGGATGTCGAGGGCGTCGCCGCGGTGGATGCGGACGTTTGGCAGGGAGCGGTCCTCCACTTCGGCGAGGAGGCCTGCGACGCCGTTGAGGTAGGGTTCGGCGCCGATGAAGCCCCAATCTGGATTCCGGGCGGCCTGGAAGGCGAGATGTTCGCCCTTGCCGAAGCCGACCTCGAACGCGAGGGGGCGATCGGTGCCGAAAAGGGTTTCGGCGGACAGGGGGCCATCGGTGGGGACGGCGAGCTGTGGCAGGAGTTCGTCGACGAGGCGCTGGGCGTTGTCTCGCAAGGGGTGGCCTTGCGCGCGGCCGTAGAGGCGGCGGATGGAGAGAGGGTCTGGAGCCTGATCGGACATGGGGTGGGCCCTTAGCAGGTTCGCGGGGTGGCGCCAGAAGGTGGGTCGGCTAGGTTGGGCTTGGGAGAGTGACCATGGCCGATCGCGACGTGAGGGATTTGTTGCCGATGTGCCCCGGGGACGGGGTGGCGGAGATCTGGGCGCGGGATGTGCCGCCGGTGCCGGAGATGTACTGGAAGGACAGCTTCACCGACCTGGGCCCGACGCACCTGGCGGCGAGCCGATACACGAGTGCGGAGTTCTTCGAGGCCGAGCGCACGAAGATGTGGCCCCGGGTGTGGCAGATGGCGGCAAGGGACGAGGAGTTCCCTGAACCGGGTGACCTGGTTGTCTATGACAATATGGGAAAGAGCGTGATTTTGGTGCGGCAGGCGGACGGGGGGGTGAAGGCCTTCTGGAACGTGTGCCTGCACCGGGGGCGGCGGCTGCGGACGGAATCGGGCACGGCGAGCGAACTGCAGTGCCCTTTCCATGCCTTCACCTGGAACATGGACGGGAGCCTGAAGCAGATTCCGTGCCGCTGGGACTTCGGGCATCTGAGCGACGAGAAGATGCAGCTGCCGGAGGTGCGCTGCGAGCGGTTTGCGGGATATTGGTTCGTGAACTGGGACGGGAGCGCGCCGCCGCTGAACGAGTTTCTGGCGCCGCTGCCCGCGCATTTCGAGCGGTGGGGGCAGGAGCGGAACTTTACGGCGGTGTGGGTGGCGAAGGTGGTGAAGGCCAACTGGAAGGTCGTGGCCGAGGCCTTCATGGAGGCGTGGCACAGCATTGCGACGCACCCGCAGATTTTGCCGTTCACGGGGGATGCCAACAGCCGCTATTCGCTGTGGGGCGACCATGTGAATTTGGCGCTGACGCCCTTCGCGGTGCCGAGCCCGCATCTGGGCCAGATTCCGGAAGAAGCGATCATCGACGCCTTTGCGGGCGGCGCGGGGCGGAACAATGAGGAGGCCCAGCCGATCGTGCTGGCGCCGGGGCAAACGGCGCGGCAGGCGCTGGGGGCACGGAACCGGGAGGCGCTGCGGGCGCTGGGATATGAGGACGAAGCGGCGGGGGCGAGCGACGCCGAGCTGCTGGACGCCTGGACCTACAATGTGTTCCCGAACATCAGCCCCTGGGGCGGTTACCTGAACAACATCAGCTACAGGTGGCGGCCGTGGCCCGACCAGAATGCGACGCTGATGGAGGTGCGCGTGCTGGCGAAGGCGCCGAAGGACGGGCCGGTGCCACGGGCGGCGGACATGGTGTTCCTGGGCGAGGATGAGCCGTGGAGCAGCGTGACGGCCTGGGGCCGGCTGGGGAGCGTGTATGACCAGGACATGGCGAACCTGCCTTATGTGCAGGAGGGGCTGATCAGCAGCGCGAACGACCGGGTGGAGCTGGGCCGGTATCAGGAGGCGCGGATACGGCATTTCCATGCCACGTTGGACAAATACCTCACGAAGTGAGGATTTGGCCAAAGGCGGCTGCGATTAGTGCGCAGCGCTAATTCGCAGACTCGCCGCCGTGGCACGGACGGCGGGCGGGGCCGAAGGACCCGACCCGTCCGACGGCGCGGGCTTGGCCCGCGAGCCTTGTTCTTTGCGCCGAAGGCGCACCCGAGGGTGGCGCAGCGGACTCGGCGGCTTTGCCGCCGGCCGCGCCATCGCTATCATGGGCCCGCATCGATTGACTCAACTACGTATGCGCGCAGTTAGGGCGAGTGTAACATGATTCAGAAGCAGTTCGATCAATTGACCTATGACGACGTTTTGCAACTGATTCAAAACCAAGTTATGGAAAGTAGAACGATTGAATACAAAATGGAACTGAACTCAGGATCGGATTCCGAAAAGAAGGAATTGTTGGCAGACATTGCCTCATTCGCAAATTCGGGGGGCGGGGATATACTGTATGGAGTTAAAGAGATCGGCGGCTATCCCGCTGAGATCATGGGAATAGATATCGATGATGAAGACTCCTTTCTGCTGAGAATGGAGTCGATCATTAGAGATGGAATTTTGCCTAGACTTAGCACTGTCAGAACAAAGATCATGAGCATAGATGGATCTAGAAAATTATTAGTTGTAAGAATTCGTCCTAGTCCATCCGGCCCACATCAAGTAGTATTTAAAGGTTCATCAAAGTTTTGGGCGCGATCTACCAACGGAAAATACGAAATGGATGTCAATGAAATCAGGGACGCATTTTTGTATTCGGATCGTGTTTCCCGATATGTTAGGCAAATTCATGAAGAGTTCATTCTGAAGTGCCGTGGCAATAAAGTTTCATTTCTCGTTGAAAATTGCCCACAAGCAGTAATTTCAATTATTCCATCTTCGTTCATAAATTCAATGGGCGGGTTGGAAACCAGTATGGCAAATGCAGTGCCACCCGTTAGAACATTAGGATACTCTTCGTTGCAAACAATCGAAGGTTCAATTCTTTACTCTTCAAGCAATCATCAAGAGGGTGCGGTATCCAGTTTCACAATATCATATAGAAAAGGTGGCGTTTCTGCCATGTGGCCGATCGGCAGAATCGGAGCAAATTTCAATGGCATTGAGAAACGTGTGATATGGATGGACGCGTTCGAAGACGGGCTTGTAGAAATTTTCGATAACGCGAAAAACTTCCTTTCGAAAAATGAAATAGACGGACCGTATTATTTGGGAGTTTCGATAATAAAATGCGAAGGTTTTTCGATTTCATTTAATAGTTATGAAACTTCTAGGTCTGCATGGATGGACGAGGCAATTCTAAGTGATAGAATGATAGACGTTGTCATGGATACGGAACTACTTGACGCCATGTGCAATTTTCCGCGTTTCTTTGGATTTGAGCGCCCTGCGAATCGGCCATTGCGACGGGTATAATTGGTGCCTACTCAGGCCTAAGCGCGAGTCCTTCCGGCAATTCCCAAGCGCACACCGAGACTCGCGGTCGATCGATGTAGCGCGATACCGCTTCGTCGCGCTCCGATCGACACATCCGGAACGATCAGTCCGCCGTGAAATGCTTGACCCTGCTCCAAGCTTGGCGCGATCATGAAGTTGAGAGTTTTGTCGCGGACCCGTATGCTACCGTCGACAAATGCGCCGCCCTCCTCCAACACTTTAGAAAGCGAGTGGCAATGTCCAGGGACGGAAGCATCGAAACAATTGTGCATGCTGCTCTGGGCGGAGTGCAGCCCAAATTGTCGGACTCGGAAATCAGCCGCAGGGCAGCAACAATTATCAACGACACCAAACTATTAGCTCGATGCGCAATCAGCGCCTGCCGGATCACTTACACATCGGCCATAGAGATACGGGGACATGGAAATGTGCAATCAGGCCGATGGCTTGACGATGCCTATGACTACGCGATCAAGCCGCTCCAACTACCAGACCTTACCTTGCTAATTGTCGGCAAGGAAACGGGGAAGCCGAGCTCTGGAGCATTTCATGAGGGCCGCATGAAATTGAGTGGCGTCCGTGCAGATGACGTAAAGGGAGAGCAGAGACGTGCCGTCCAGTTCGGTGGCTACGAGAGCATTTTTGGAGTTCTTGAGACGATACCGCAAAAATACAGGCATTCCAGCGTCATAAAGTCGGAGCAACTGGAGTGGGAGCAAGGTATCGAACGCGCCGTCACGAATGCGCTGTTGAGGATCAATAACGCGGGCCGTCAGCAAACTAAGATTGGCCGGGAGTATCCAGATTCCCTGCCAGCGGACAAACTGAAAGCGTTGGCTCGGCGGTTGATGGACAGCCAGGGAGGTCGCTGTGTGTTGACGGGCACGCCCTTTGACGAAGCGAGCGAGGTTGATCGGGTATCGCTGGACCGGATCGACTGTGACCGCGGGTATGCGGAAGGCAATGTGCAGTTGACCACAGTCTTTGCCAACAGGGCACGGGGCACTCTTGATCCTGAGGATGCGCGTATGCGCTTGGTCCAGTGGGCAGATGGTATGGGCTCAAAGGCTGAGTAGGGTGCCTGCGAACCGGCGAAGCAGAGCTGCACGCTGAATCCAATGCTCCTCTGTAAGGCTGCCAAGAAGAAGCCAAACCCCGGGTCAAGCCCGGGGCGACGGGGGGTGGCGGCACCCCCGGTTCCCCACCGTCCAGCACCCCCAGTTCCCCGCGTTCGGGAGGGCAGGCAAGTCCAGGGCGACGGGTTAGGCGGCGCGCGAGAAACCCACCCCCGGCCCCTCGCTGGAAGGGAGGGGAGAGGTTGCTCTGCCCGCGAGGCTTGGGGATTGCGGCGCTCCAACCTACGGCAACAGAAAGAAGCTGGACCCCGGGTCCCCCGCGTTCGCGAGGGCAGGCAAGCCCGGGGCGACGGGGGTAGCGGCACCACCGCCCCCCCATCGTCCAGCGGCCCCGGATCCCCCGCGTTCGCGAGGGCAGGCAAGTCAGGGCGACGGGGTTGTCCGCCACCCTTCCACCCCAAGCCCCATCCGAACAGCCGCCCGCCGCTCCCCAGTCGCCAGGCAATCAAGCATCGCCCGCCCGGTCTCCACGAACCCGAGCTTCGCAAGCACGCGCCCGGAGGCGGGATTGTCGGCAAACCAACCGGCGGTGACCTCCGAGAGCCCAAGCACCCCGAACCCATACCCCAGCACAGCGCGGGCGGCTTCGGTTGCGTAGCCAGCGCCCCAGTGGGGGCGGCCGAACCAGTAGCCGAGCTCTGCGGCCGTGTCGGTGGGGGTGAGGCCGGCCATGCCAATGAGGGCGCCGGTGGGGCGGAGCGTGACGGCCCAGGCCCATTCGGTGGGCACGATGGTCTGGAGGAAGAAGCGGGCGTCGGCGGGGCCGTAGGGGTGGGGCACGCGGGCGAGCTGGCG
>JBGTBK010000308.1:0-2684 GCA_041749355.1 Sandaracinobacter sp.
AGCTCGACCCGCAGACGCAGGCGCAGGAAGCGCAGCCGGGACAGCAGCAAGCAAAGGCCCTGCAGCACCATCGGCAGAGTCCACCTGCGCGCCCGCAGCCGGCACCCGCAGCCGATAGCCGGTGCGCGGAATCGTCTCCAGCACAAGGCCGGAGCCAACAGCACGCAGCGCCTTTCGCGCCACCGCCACCGCACCATTGATGGAATCGTCGCTGACGAAACCGCCCCAGCACAGCAGCTCGATCTGCCGCCGGGTCACCACGGTCTCCGCACTGTCGCCAAGGGCCAGCAGCAGCTGCATCACCCGGGGCTCGACCACCACGGACCCGAGCGGACCGGCGATTTCCCTGGACGGCGGCCGGATCAGCGTGTCGCCAAGTGTCAGGTCAGCACGGGCCGCAAGTGCGTCAGGATGCAGATACGTCGCGCCGGGCCCGTGCATATCCTTGAAATCCCACGTCTTCAGAAGTTCCTCAGGGCTTCTTCAGTCCTTCTTCATGGCACAATACCGGTCATTTCGCCAGTCTCGGGCTCTGTCGTCGGCATGACAGTTCGTCAGCTGGCAACAGAATTGGGCGTCGAACAGGTGGGGGTTTTTCTCATGCAACAGATGCGAACATTTGCGCTTGTTGGTCTGGCAGTTCTGATGCCAGCGACCAACGCATCAGCGGCGATCATCGAATTTGCGGGCACACGCCAGAACGTCAATTTTGTCTCTCCGCCGGCAACGGGGCGCTGTGCCCCGCTCAACACGGTGAACATCACGCCGACCGGCCCGTCCTCCAGCGGCACCTCCGCATTCGGCGCGTTCGTGCTGACCAACAGCCACTGCATTGCCGGCCCGCCCAACGAAATGAACCCGATCCGGGACATCACCGATGGCGAGTTCCTGTGGGAATTCGCAGCCGGCGACACCCTGTTCGGCACCTACGCCGGCCAGGCCGTCTGGGAGGCAGGCGTCGTCACCGGCAACGAGTTCATGTCCGTGCTGGGTGGCACCGGTCGCTTCCTCGGCGCGTCGGGCACGCTTGTCTCGAAGGGCACGCTGAGTTTCGGCATGGTGGAAGGCAAAACGGTCGGCATCTTCAACGGCACGGTCACCGGGCCGCTGAACGCACCGGCCGTGCCCGAACCGGGCACATGGGCTCTGCTCATCGCAGGGTTCGGCGCAGTCGGCCTGGCAGCCCGCCGCCGCAGGAACAACGCCCAGCAGGTCGCCGCCTGAGGGCAATGCGAACGTCCCCGGCAGCGCAGGCCGCTGCCGGGGCGTCCCGCGCTCAGCGCTTCACCGTCCCGGCACCCTGCTGGAACAGCGCCTTCTTCTGCTCTTCCGTCATTTCCACATTCTGCACTTCGGGCCGCTCCGCAATGGCATAGGCCCGGGCGGTTGCCGGCCGCTCGGCAATTGCCTGCACCCAGCGCACCACATTGGGCATGTGCGTGTCGCCGGCCATCAGCCGCGCCCCCAGCATCGCCCAGGGGTAGCAAGCCATGTCCGCAATCGAATAGTCCGCACCGGCCAGGAAATCCCGATCCGCCAGCCGCTTGTCCATCACCGCCAGCAGCCTGAGCGATTCGTTGGTGTAGCGCTCGATCGCATAAGGCACCTTCTCGGGCGCATAGTTCCGGAAATGGCTTGCCTGCCCCATCATCGGCCCCAGCCCGGCCATCTGCCAGAACAGCCACTGCAGCACCTCGGCCCGCCCCTGCGCATGCGAAGCCGTCGGGATGAACGCCCCATGCTTGTCCGCCAGATACAGCAGGATCGCACCGCTTTCGAACAGGTGCACCCCGTCGCCCTCATCCACCAGCGCCGGCATCCGGTTGTTGGGCGAAATCTTCAGAAAGTCCGGCTCGAACTGCGCCCCCGTGCGAATGTTCACCGGCACGATCTCGTAAGGCAGCCCCAGCTCCTCCAGCAGCAGCGTCACCTTGTGCCCGTTGGGCGTCGGCCAATAGTGCAGCTTGTACATGCGGTGCTCCTGTCTGGGGGTGCATTTGTGCGCCCAGCATCCTAGCAAGGCAAAGTGACAATCCCCAACCCCGCTCTTCCCCGAAACCATTTCGCGCTCGTCTTCGCGGCTCTCCTCGTCACGGCCGCCGGCAACACCGCGCTGCAGTCCGTCCTCCCCGTCATCGGCCGCGCAATCCAGATCCCGGACATGGCAATCGCCGTCATCTTCTCGCTCTCGGCCCTGTTCTGGACCTTCAGCGCCCCCTTCTGGGCCCGCCGGTCAGATCTCCACGGCCGCCGCCGCCTGATGCAGGTGGGGGTCGCCGGCTTCGGCATCTCCATGCTGCTCTGCGCCACCGTCATCCTCGCCGGGATCAAGGGCCTCATCGCCCCGCTCGTCACCTTCGCCCTCTTCACCATGGCCCGCGGCCTGTTCGGAATCTTCGGCTCCGCCGCCAACCCGGCCGCCCAGGCCTATGTCGCAGGCCGCACCACACCGGCCGAGCGAACCGGAGCGCTCGCGATCCTGGCGTCGGCCTTCGGGCTAGGCACCATCCTCGGCCCGGCGATTGCCCCAATCTTCATCCTGCCGGTGGTCGAACTCTCCGGCCCCATGTTCGCCTTCGCGCTGATCGCGCTCGCAGTCGTCCTCGCCCTGCAGTGGGGCCTGCCGGATGACACCCCCGACCCGGCCTCCAGCAGCGCGCAACCCGGCCGCGGCGCCGAGGCGT
>JBGTBK010000309.1:0-12717 GCA_041749355.1 Sandaracinobacter sp.
TTGGTGGAGACGCTGAAGGCGGCAGCGCCCTGGCAACCGGTGCGGCGGCGCGAGCGGCCGGGCGCCGAGGGCGTTCTGGTTCGGCAGGAGGATTTTCGCATCCGTCGGCTGGTGCATCGGGCGCAATCCACCACGATCTTCGTCGTCGATGCCTCGGGCTCGGCGGCGCTGGCGCGGCTTGGCGAGGCCAAGGGCGCAGTCGAGTTGCTGCTGGCAGACAGCTATGTGCGGCGCGACGAGGTGGCGCTGATTGCCTTTCGCGGCGACGGGGCCGAAGTGCTGCTGGCGCCGACCCGCTCGCTTGCGCGGGCAAAGCGGGCGCTGCAGGATCTGCCGGGCGGGGGTGGAACCCCGCTGGCAGCAGGTTTGGAGGCAGCTGCGCGCATGGGAGTTGCGGTGCAGGCCAAGGGGCGGAGCGTGACGGCGGTGGTGCTGACGGACGGGCGGGCGAATGTGGCACGCGAAGCCGGGCTTGACCCGATGGATGACGCGGAGACCGCCGGACGCGCCATGCGCGCGACTGGGGTGAAGTCGGTGTTCATCGACACTTCGCCGCGGCCACGCGGGGAGGGGGCGCGTCTGGCAACCGCAATGGGCGCGCGGCTTGTTGCGCTGCCCCGGGCGGATGCCGGAACGCTTGCTGCCGTTGTGAAGGCGTCCTGAGAATGCTGAATTGGGACCGGGACGGAGCCGACTGGCCGAACCGCGAATTGAGTCGGTTCGTTGAAGCCGGACGAATCCGTTGGCATGTTCAGGATGATGGCGAGGGCCCCGTGATCCTGTTGCTGCACGGCACCGGCGCCTCCACGCACAGCTGGCGGGCGCTTTGGCCGCTGATCCTGCCCTATGGTCGGCTGGTCGCGATGGACCTGCCCGGGCATGCCTTCACGTCGCGCCCTGCCGACCTTTCGCTGAAGGGGATGGCCGCAGCCGTCGGGGAATTGGTGAAGGCCCTTGGCGTTGTGCCCGATGTGGTGATCGGCCATTCGGCAGGGGCTGCGGTTGCCGCGCGGATGGCGCTGGATGGCCTGATCGCGCCGAGGCTTCTGGTGGGCATTGGCGGCGCATTGGAGCCCTTTCCCGGGCCCGCGGCATTCCTGTTTCCGGGCCTTGCGAAGCTGCTGTTCCTGAACCCGCTGGCGCCGCAACTGTTTGCGATGACGGCCGGGATGCCGGGCGAGGCCAAGCGCTTCCTTGCGCGGTCGACCGGGTCCCGGATCGATGCGGACACGGCGCGCTATTATGGCCGCCTGTTCGGCAACCGCGGGCATGTCGGGTCGACCCTGGGGATGATGGCGAGCTGGGACCTGGTTCCGCTTGCGCGCGACCTTTCGCGCCTGTCGCCCGAGCTCCTGCTGTTGCACGGGACGGAGGACAAGGCAGTCCAGCCGCGGGTTTCGGAAGAGGTGGCACTGCGTGCGCGCAACGGGCGGGCGGTGCTGCTCCCCGGGCTTGGGCATCTGCCGCACGAAGAGGATGCCGCGGCAGTTGCCGTGCCGTTGCTGGTGGCGCTTGGTGGAGGGAAGGGCTGATGGAAGCGAAGACGTTTGCGCTTGTCGAAATGCTGGCTTTCACCGGCATCGCGCTTGGTATCGGGCTCTGGCAGCTGTGGAGCATCAATCGCACGCTGAAGCAGACGCGGGCCGAGGAGGCCGAGCGCGAGGCGCGCGAAAAGGGCGAAGGCCCGAAGCACTAGGCAGCGAGGGCCGGCCGTTCAGCCGGGGCGGCGGGGCATCCGGAATGGCAGCATGAACTGCACGGGCGTGCTGATGAATCGCGAGAGCGAGAGGCTTTCGTGCACTGACAGTGCCGTATGGCCGTCGATTCGGGTCTCCACCGCCGAGCGGGAGTAGAAGGGTGTATCCTCCCAGGTTTTCAGCACCCGGGCTGGGCCTTCGCTGCGGATTGCGCGCGGCATCAGCCAGTTTGTGGTGCGAAGGCGGGCAAGCCCCGGGGTTTCGCGCGGGGTGATCCGGCCAGCGCGGTCGATGCCGAGCGACAGGGCGAACTGGCTGCCGTCGGTCCGGAGGCCTTCGTAGAAGACGGCAGCGCCCTGCGGCACATGGTGACGCGACCATTGCCAGGTGTCGAACCCCTTCTCCATCGGCTCGGAGCCGAAGTTGCTGTCGACATAGGCATCGCCCGACCAGCTTATCCCCGGGCGGTCGAACGCGACCTCGATCCGGGCGCGCGCGGCGATCGGGTGCCAGCGGTGCAGGCCCTGCGGGTCGAGCGGGAAGCTCTGGGAGACGAGCGCTTCCGGATGGATGCGGATCCGTCCGCGCACGGGTTCGCCGAAGACGGCGCCCCGTTCCTCGATCTCGAGGCTGAGGACGCCGCCGTCCCAGTCGATCCGCGAGGGGCCGACGCGGAAATGATTGGCGGAGCGGTCGAGTGTGCGGTGGCCGCGTTCGGTCATCGCCCAACGGGCCTTGCGGCCATAGAGGGCGACGTTGATCGCGACATGGTCCTCGGGCTGCTGCTTGCCCGCGCTGACATAATAGGGCGAGAAGACCGAGCCGACGAAGGCGATGACAGTGAGACCATAGCTGCCGCAATCGGACATGGCGTCGATGTACCACCAGGCATAGCCACCGGTCGGCACCTCGACATCGAATCGCGGGCCGGTTTCGAGGCAGGCCGGGTGCGGGAAACCTTCGCCCGGGCGAAGCGCGCGAACCGGGTCCGAAAGGCTCCTTCCCGCTGGTGGCAAGCGGCCTCCGACGCGGGCGAGCGCGGTCCACAGAGGGGAAAGTTCGTCGAGCGGGACGTGCGGCGACGGACGGCGCACAGACGCCTGTTGTGGTTTGGGCGCCCGAGCGCGCCGTTCCTCGACCGGAGCAAGCGCTCGAAGTAGTGGCGGCAAATCGCTGAAATCAGGTCGCATTGCCATGCTCCGAAACCGTAATTGCACGGCCGGAACAGGCCGCGTTGACAGCAAGGTAGCATATGTCCAGACTGCTTGACACCAGAACATCACAGGTTTCTGGACACATCGGAAGGTCGAGATCGGTATGAGTGCTGGCTGGGGCAAGGGCTGGCGCGAAGCGTGGATCCGGCGCCGCAATGGATGGCTGTCGAACCCCGGCTTTCACCGCTTTGCCTGGGCCTTCCCGCCGTTTCGCCTGATCTCGCGCAACCGCGCGCAGTCGCTGTTCGGGCTGGTGACCGGCTTCACCTTTTCCCAGCTGATTGCAGCCGGAGTCGAGATCGGCCTGTTCCGCGCGCTCCATGTCGGACCGCTTACGGCGACAGATGTGGGCCGCCTATCGGACCTCTCGCCGCAGGCCGCGACGGACCTGCTGGAAGGTCTGTCCTCGATCGGAATGGTCGAGCGCCTGGGTGGCGGACGCTATGCGCTTGGCGTGCATGGGGCGGCCTTCGTCGCCGATCCCGGGCTCGACGCGATGGTGCGCCACAACCAGCTTTTTTATGCCGACCTTGCCGACCCGCTTGCGCTGCTGCGCGCACGCGGCGGGGGCCGGGTGGCGGCCTATTGGCCCTATGCGCAGGGGCGGCCCGAAGGCGCTGTCGATGCCTATTCGGAGCTGATGGCGGCCTCGCAGCCGGCAGTTGCCGAAGCTGTGCTTTCCGCATTCGATTTCGCCGGCGTTTCCGTGCTGATGGATGTTGGGGGCGGTGAAGGCGCGTTCGTTGAAGCCGTGCACAAGGCGCATCCCGGCCTTGGGTTGATGCTGTTCGATCTGCCGCAGGTGGCAGAGCGGGCACGGGCGCGGGTGGGGGCCTTTGCCCGGGTGCATGGCGGGGAGGCGCCCGTCGATCCGCTTCCGGAGGGCGCGGACTGCATCTCGCTGGTGCGCGTGGTGCACGACCATGACGACGAGACGATCCTTGCCCTGTTCGCCCGGATTCATGCAGCCTTGCCCGTTGGCGGGCGCATCCTGATTGCCGAACCGATGGCCGGACCTAACGGAGCCGGGCCGTTGGGCGATGTGTATTTCCGGCTTTACATGAGGGCGATGGGCAAGGGACGGCCAAGGACTCCAGCCGAACTCATGGCAATGCTGAAGTCATGCGGTTTCAATGACTTGCGACAGGTTGAGACACGGAATCCCTTTGCAGCACAGCTGGTGACAGGGGGCCGCGGGGCCTGAGCTGTCAATTCAAGTTGACATTAAGCTCTGTCAAAATAAAGTGACACTTGCAGATGTGTAACGCGGGACTCGGGATCGGCCGAAGCCGCAACATCTGCCCGCACGGGAGGCGGCACGTTGGAAACCTTGGCAGTCGTCGTTGAAGCACCTGGCCAGCTGGCACTCCGCCGGCTTGGTCTGCTGCCGATGCAGGCGAGTGACCTCCTGGTGGAGACGGAGTGGAGCGCTGTCTCCACTGGCACCGAGAAGCTGCTGTGGCAGGGCCGAATGCCGAGCTTTCCCGGCATGGGCTATCCCCTTGTTCCAGGCTATGAAACGGTCGGCCGCGTCGTTGATGCCGGCGCCGATGCCCGCGCCATGCTGGGCCTCAGGGTCTTTGTGCCGGGCGCCAATTGCTATTCGGATGCGCGTGGCCTGTTCGGCGGCGCAGCGCAGCGGCTTGTGGTTCCGGCGGCGCGGGTCGTGCCTGTGGGGGAGCTTGGCCCGGACGCAGTGCTTCTGGCACTTGCAGCCACCGCGCAGCATGCCATCGCAGGTGGCGCACTTCCCGACCTTATCGTGGGGCATGGTGTGCTGGGCCGGCTGGTTGCGCGGCTGACCGTTGCAGCTGGTGGGAGCCCGACGGTCTGGGAAATCGATTCGGCCAGAGCCGCCGGTGCCGTGGGCTATTCCGTTGTGCATCCCGGCGCCGATGCCCGCGCCCACTACGCCACCATTCTTGATGTCAGCGGGGATTCCAGCCTGATGGACACGCTGGTCGGTCGGCTGGCGAAGGGCGGGGAGATCGTTCTCGCCGGCTTCTACAACGAGCGACTGGATTTCGGCTTTGCGCCGGCCTTCCGCAAGGAGGCGCGCTTCCGGATTGCAGCCGAGTTCCGGGGCGAAGACCTGGCCATTGTCGGCGCAATGGCGGCGGATGGCACGCTGGGTCTGGACGAGCTGGTCACGCACGTCCGCCCGGCCGAGGACGCCGAAGATGCTTACCCGCAGGCCTTTGCGGACAGCCAGTGCCTGAAAATGGTGCTCGACTGGAGGGATATTTGATGGCCGCGTTCGACGAGCAATTCGAAGCACTTCGTGAGGAAGCCGGGCATGAGCCCGATGCCCCGCACACGGGTCCGGTGACCAAGGAAACGCAGATCATCGCGATCTACGGCAAGGGGGGCTCGGGCAAGAGCTTCGCGCTCGCCAACCTCAGCTACATGATGGCCCAGCAGGGCAAGCGCGTGCTGCTGATTGGCTGCGACCCCAAGTCCGACACCACCAGCCTGCTGTTTGGCGGCAAGGCGACGCCCACCATCATCGAGACGAGCTCCAAGAAGAAGCTGGCCGGCGAGGAAATCGGGATCGAGGATGTCTGCTTCCAGCGCGACGGTGTGTTCGCGATGGAGCTTGGCGGGCCGGAAGTCGGCCGTGGCTGCGGCGGGCGTGGCATCATCCATGGGTTCGAAACGCTCGAGAAGCTGGGCTTCCACGAGTGGGGCTTCGACTATGTGCTGCTCGACTTCCTGGGCGACGTGGTCTGCGGCGGCTTCGGCCTGCCGATCGCGCGGGACATGTGCCAGAAGGTGATCGTGGTCGCCTCGAACGACCTGCAATCGCTGTATGTTGCCAACAATGTCTGCAAGGCGGTCGAGTATTTCCGCAAGATGGGCGGCAATGTCGGCGTGGCCGGCATCCTGATCAACAAGGATGATGGCTCGGGCGAGGCGCAGGCCTTTGCCAAGGCGGTCGGCATCCCCGAGCTGATCTCGATCCCGGCGCACGAGGACATTCGCAAGAAGTCCGCGAATTACCAGATCATCGGCACCTCCGAGAGCCAGTGGGGCCCGCTGTTCGAGCAGCTGGCCGAGAATGTGGCGGCGGCCCCGCCGGTTCGCCCAACCCCGCTGGACCAGGACGGCCTGCTGGCCCTGTTCAAGCCGGAGGACACCGGTGGCAATGTTACGCTGAA
The DNA here is from genome assembly GCA_041749355.1 of Sandaracinobacter sp. Lineage (GTDB taxonomy): Bacteria > Pseudomonadota > Alphaproteobacteria > Sphingomonadales > Sphingomonadaceae > Sandaracinobacteroides. The sequence continues at coordinate 6,070 of JBGTBK010000309.1, forward strand.
GCCGGCCAGCCAGGCCGACATGCGCGGCGGCAACTGGGCGCCCAAGCCCTCGCTGCAAGTGGTCTACGACACGATATGACGTTGGGCACGCCCCCCCGCGAGCCCGATCGGCTCGATCTAGCGGCACCCCCGGCCGAGGGTGGGTGTGCGAGCAAGGAAACGCTGCGGTCTGCCGCCGAACAGGCCGGCAAGGCCGAGATTCTCGAGCGCTATGCCGCCGATTATCCGACCGGCCCCCACGACCAGCCGCAAAGCATGTGCCCGGCGTTCGGCAGCTTGCGGGTGGGCCTCAGGATGCGGCGCACCGCGACCGTGCTCTCGGGCTCGGCCTGCTGCGTCTATGGCCTCACCTTCACCAGCCATTTCTATGGTGCGCGCCGCACGGTTGGCTATGTGCCCTTCAATTCGGAATCGCTGGTCACCGGCAAGCTGTTCGAGGACATCCGCGACGCGGTGCACGAACTGGCCGACCCAAAGCTCTACGACACCATCGTGGTCACCAATCTGTGTGTGCCGACTGCTTCGGGCGTGCCGCTGCAGCTGCTGCCGGACGAAATCAACGGGGTCCGGATCATCGGTATCGACGTGCCGGGCTTCGGAATTCCGACCCACGCCGAAGCCAAGGATGTGCTGGCCGGTGCCATGCTGGCCTATGCCCGCAAGGAGGCCGAAAGCGGCCCCGTCGCAGCCCCGAAAGAGCGCAGCGACCGTCCGACCGTGACCCTGCTTGGCGAGATGTTCCCGGCCGACCCGCCGGGAATCGGCCTTCTGCTCGAGCCGCTTGGCCTGGCCGCAGGGCCGGTTGTGCCCACTCGCGAATGGCGTGAGCTCTATTCCGCGCTTGCCTCGCCAGTGGTTGCTGCAATCCACCCATTTTACACGGCCTCTGTTCGCGAGTTTCAGGCAGCTGGCCGCACGGTGGTCGGATCTGCGCCGGTTGGGCGCGATGGGACTGCGGCCTGGCTCGATTCCATCGGCGCGGCCTTCGGGATTGCGCAGGCCAAGGTCGATGCTGCCAAGAACCGCTTCCTGCCGGCCATCACGGCAGCGCTTGCTGCTAGGCCGGTGAAGGGTCGGATCACCGTTTCGGGCTATGAAGGCTCCGAACTGCTGGTGGCCCGCCTGCTCATCGAAAGCGGGGCCGAAGTGCCCTATGTCGGTACCGCCTGCCCGAAGACCCAGTGGTCGGAAGCCGACCGGGCCTGGCTGGAAGCCCGCGGCACGCGGATCCAGTATCGCGCAAGCCTGGAGCAGGACATTGCGGCGGTGTCCGAGTTCGGCCCGGATCTGGCGATCGGGACCACTCCGGTGGTGCAGCACGCCAAGGAACGGGCGATCCCGGCTCTCTATTTCACCAACCTGATTTCCGCCCGTCCGTTGATGGGCCCGGCCGGCGCCGGCAGCCTTGCGATGGTGGTGAACGCAGCCATGGCGAACACCGACCGGTTCGGACGGATGAAGCAGTTCTTCGAAGGCGTGGGCCATGGGCCAAGCGCTGGCGTCTGGACCTCGCAGCCGGTGGACCGGCCCGAGTTCAAGGCCAAATACGCAGCCCGCCGCATCGCGGCTGCGAAGGCGTCGGAGGCGATCGGCTCATGACGCTCATCCTCGATCACGATCGGGCAGGCGGCTATTGGGGCGCGGTCTATGCCTTCACGGCCATCAAGGGCCTGCAGGTGATCATCGACGGCCCGGTGGGTTGCGAGAACCTGCCCGTTACCTCGGTGCTGCACTACACCGATGGGCTTCCGCCCCACGAGCTTCCGATCGTTGTAACCGGGCTTGGCGAACAGGAACTGGGCCGCGACGGCACCGAAGGCGCGATGAAGCGGGCCTGGGGGACGCTCGATCCAGACCTGCCGGCGGTGGTCGTGACCGGCTCGATTGCCGAGATGATCGGTGGCGGTGTCACGCCCGAGGGCACCAATATTCAGCGCTTCCTGCCGCGCACCATCGACGAAGACCAGTGGCAGTCGGCCGACCGGGCGCTGACTTGGCTGTGGACCGAATTCGGCCCCAAGAAGGTACCGCCGCTCCGCCCCCGCAAGGAGGGCGCGAAGCCGAAGGTGAACATCATCGGGCCGATGTACGGCACCTTCAACATGCCGAGCGATCTCGCCGAGATCCGCCGCCTGGTTGAGGGCATCGGGGCCGAGATCAACATGGTGTTCCCGCTGGGGAGCCATCTGGCCGACGTCCGCAAGCTGGCGGACGCCGAAGTGAATGTCAGCCTGTATCGCGAATTCGGGCCGAACTTGTGCGAGGCGCTGGAGCGGCCCTGGCTGCAGGCGCCGATCGGGCTTTCGTCGACGACCCTGTTCCTTGAAAAGTTGGGCGAGCTGCTGGGCCTGGACCCGCAGCCGTTCATCGAGGCGGAGAAGCACACGACGCTGAAGCCCCTGTGGGACCTGTGGCGGTCGGTGACGCAGGATTTCTTCGGCACAGCCAATTTCGGGATCGTTGCAACCGAAACCTATGTCCGCGGCATTCGCAACTTCCTGGAAGGCGATCTGGGCCTTCCCTGCGCCTTCGCCTTCCAGCGCTCGGCGGGCGTGAAGCCCGACAATGCGGCGGTGAAGAAGGCAATCGCCGAAACGCCGCCGCTGGTGGTGTTCGGGTCCTACAACGAACGGCTCTATCTGGCCGAAACCGGCGGGCGCGGGATCTATATTCCCGCCTCCTTCCCCGGCGCTGCGATCCGGCGCCACACTGGCACGCCCTACATGGGCTATTCGGGCTGTACCTGGCTGGTGCAGGAAGTGGTGAACGCGTTGTTCGATGCGCTGTTCCACATCCTGCCGCTGTCGACCCAGATGGACATGGCCGAGGCTACGCCGGCCCGCATGGTGCGCGAGATCCAGTGGGAAGATGCCGCCAAGCGCGAACTCGACGAGCTGGTGGAGCGCGAGCCGGTGCTGGTGCGGATTTCGGCGGCCAAGCGGCTGCGCGACGCGGCCGAGGCGGCGGCAAGAGCTGCAGGCGAGACCCATGTGTCGGTCAGCCGGCTCAATCAGATTCTAACGCAGGCGAGGGCGGCATGAACCGGCCCCTCTGCCACAGATGTGGCATCCATCCGGATGCCTCGAACCCTTCGCCTGGGACTTGCCCAGACGAAGACTCCGCCGGAGGGCGCGGTCGCTCCTTCCTCTTGCGGGCAAAGTGGAGAGCAAGACATGGTTGAAAACAGTGACAACAAGCTCGGGATGGGGACCTACCTCACCCGGCAAGAGGCACAAGAGTTCCACAAACTCTTCGTGACCGGCTTCGTCGGATTCACGGCGATTGCCATCGTGGCGCACTTCCTCGTTTGGGGCTGGCGTCCCTGGTTCTGAGCAATTCCCATGCTCTGTCCGGTGTCAGCCAGGCGGAACCTGAGAGTGCTTTGACCCATTTAGGAGAATAGACATGTGGAGAGTTTGGCTTATTTTTGATCCGAGGCAGGCACTTGTGGCCCTCTCGGTCTTCCTTTTCGTGCTCGCAATTCTGATTCACTTCATCCTGCTGAGCACGGATCGCTTCAACTGGCTGGACGGTGGAAGCAACGCCCAGGCAGCGACCGCGGCGGCCAGCACGGCCACGCCCTGACGCGACAAGCGCTGTAAACGCGTTCTGACGGAGAGGAGAGGCGGGACGACAAGGGCCGCTGTGCCACTGTCTTCCGCCCTCCGATCCAGCAAATGGCTCGGCCTTCCTGGGTTTCCTTGAAGGTCGGGGACAAGGGAAAGCGCCAGCGGGGTTGCCCGACGGCGTCAGGAGAGGTGCCCCATGGCGCTGCTGAGCTTTGAACGAAAATATCGTGTCCGAGGAGGAACGCTGATCGGCGGAGACCTCTTCGATTTCTGGGTGGGGCCCTTCTATGTGGGCTTCTTCGGGGTCACGACGGCCTTCTTTGCGGCGCTCGGCACCGCGCTCATCCTTTGGGGTGCAAGCCAGGGTCCGACGTGGAACCCGTGGCTGATCTCCATCGATCCACCCGATCTCAGCTATGGCCTTGGCCTGGCGCCGCTGATGGAAGGGGGCCTCTGGCAGATCATCACCATCTGCGCGATCGGCGCCTTCGTCAGTTGGGCGCTCCGCGAGGTCGAGATCTGCCGCAAGCTCGGCATGGGCTATCATGTGCCCTTCGCCTTCGGGGTTGCGATCTTCGCCTATGTGACGCTGGTGGTGTTCCGCCCGTTCCTGCTGGGCGCCTGGGGGCATGGTTTCCCCTATGGCATCTTCAGCCACCTCGATTGGGTGTCGAACGTCGGCTACCAGTTCCTCCATTTCCACTACAATCCGGCGCACATGATCGCGGTGACATTCTTCTTCACCACGACCTTCGCGCTTGGGCTTCACGGCTCGCTCATCCTGTCGTCGGCCAATCCGGCGAAGGGCGAGGATGTGAAGAGCCCGGAATATGAGGACAGCTTCTTCCGCGACGTTCTCGGCTATTCGGTCGGGGAACTCGGCATCCACCGCCTGGGGCTGTTCCTGGCGCTGTCGGCCGGCTTCTGGAGCGCGGTTTGCATCATCATCAGTGGACCTTTCTGGACCCGTGGCTGGCCGGAATGGTGGACCTGGTGGCTCGAACTTCCGATCTGGAGCTGAGGAGGCCCCCATGGGATACCAAAACATCTTTACACAGGTACAGTTGGCCGGCCCTGCCGAAGCCGGCGTGCCATCACGGGGCTCCGAACCTCGCATCCAGGCAACCGCCAACAACTATTGGCTCGGCAAGGTCCTGCACTCGCAGATCGGTCCGATCTACCTGGGTCCGCTTGGCATTGCCTCGCTGGTCTGCGGCTTCCTTGCATTCGAGATCATCGGTCTCAACATGTGGGCATCCGTTGGCTGGGATCCGGTCCAGTTCGTCCGCCAGCTCTTCTGGCTTGCGCTGGAACCGCCGCCTGCCAAGTACGGCCTGTCGATCCCCCCGCTGCAGGAAGGCGGCTGGTGGCTGATCACCGGCTTCTTCCTCACCGCCGCAATCCTGCTGTGGTGGGCGCGGACCTACCGCCGGGCAAGGGCGCTCGGCATGGGCACCCATGTCGCCTGGGCCTTCGCATCCGCCATCTTCCTCTATCTGGTTCTGGGCTTCATCCGCCCGGTCCTGATGGGAAGCTGGTCGGAAGCCGTGCCCTTCGGCATCTTCCCGCACCTGGATTGGACGGCCGCCTTCTCGATCCGCTACGGCAACCTCTTCTACAACCCGTTCCACGCGCTCTCGATCGTCTTCCTCTATGGGTCGACGCTGCTGTTCGCGATGCACGGGGCGACCATTCTTGCGGTGGGCCGCTACGGCGGGGAGCGCGAGCTGGAGCAGATCACCGACCGCGGCACTGCGACAGAACGCGCTGCGCTGTTCTGGCGCTGGACCATGGGCTTCAACGCCACCATGGAATCCATCCACCGCTGGGCCTGGTGGTTTGCGGTGCTGACCACCCTGACCGGGGGCATCGGCATCCTTCTGACGGGAACCGTGGTCGACAACTGGTACCTGTTTGCAGTGGAGCATGGCTACGCCAGGCCCTATCCGCCGACCGGCGCCGTTGATCCTCTCACCCTGCCGGGAGCACCGCAATGACAGGACATCGCACCCCGATCGGCCCCAGACTGGCGGGCATTGCCGCTGTCGCCACCCTTCCGTTGATCCTTGCCGCCTGCGAGCTTGGGCCGAAGGAAAGCCAGCAGCTGGGCCCACGTGGCCCGGCGATGGAAAAGGTGACCAACCTGAACCTGGTCAAGCCGCCGGCCGCTCCGCCGCCGTCGGCCTACCAGCTGACCAGCCGCGACGGCCAGAAGGCCCGGGACATCTATCCCGAGCTGCAGGTGCTGGGCGACATCAGCGTCGACGAGTTCGGCCTGCTGATGGCGAACATCACGGCCTGGGTTGTGCCGGCAGACGCACCGCCCGAACAGGCCGGCTGCAACTACTGCCACAATCCCGAGAACATGGCTTCGTACGAGAAGTACACCAAGACCGTTGCGCTCAGCATGCTCAAGATGACGCAGAACATCAACGTCAACTGGCAGAGCCACGTGAAGCAGACTGGCGTGACCTGCTACACCTGCCACCGTGGCAAGGGGGTCCCGCAATACAGCTGGTCCCTGAAGCCGGAGCATCGCTCGCCCGGACTGACCGGCTATCGGCCGAACCAGAACGAGCCGGCAGCCGTTGTCGGCTATTCGTCGCTGCCCAATGATCCCAACGGATCGTTCCTGCTCAATCCGCGGGAAATCCGGGTGAACAGCGACACCATCCACCCCGGCGACGTGAACATGGCCGGCACGATGGATGCCGAACACACCTATGGCCTGATGATGCGCATCTCGGGCGCGCTGGGAGTGAATTGCACCTTCTGCCACAACAGCCAGAACTTCGGCGAATGGAGCCACAGCCGGATCCAGAAGCAGACGGCCTGGTATGGCATCCGGATGGTCCGGCAGATGAACTCGGACTATATCCAGCCGCTGGCGACCGTGTTCCCGGCCGCCGGCTGGGACGAGAAGGCGCGGTTGGGCCCGATGGGCGACCCCCTGAAGGTGAACTGCCAGACCTGCCACCAGGGCTACAACAAGCCACTGGGTGGCGTGTCGATGCTGGCGGACAACCCGGCGCTTCGGGAAGTCTGGCGCGCTGGCGCGCCGGCTGCTGCGCCGGCCCGG
>JBGTBK010000310.1:0-7006 GCA_041749355.1 Sandaracinobacter sp.
CAGCGGCGGGATCGCGCCGATCACTGGAAGCCCGCCAAGCCGGGCGGTCACGCCCCCGGACAGCGTGCGACAGCGGCCACCGGAATCGGTTTCCAGCGTCAGGTCGTCGATCTCCAGCACCACACCCGCCCCGCCAACGGCAACCGGAAGGGTGACCGTTCCGCTGACCCCGGAGACCCGGCGCACCCCTTTCGACAGGGTCGCCCGCCCGGCAAGCGGCTCGCCCAGCCGCTGCCAGCCGATCTCGGCCTCGCCCCGCAAGAGTGGCCTCAAGGCAAGCTGGGCATCGAGATCGCCGATGGCGAGGCCCTGGTAGCGCGCCCCGCGGATCTGCCCGTCCCAGATGCTGCCCGACACGGATTCCGCCTCGAGCCCCGGCACATAGCGGTCGGTCACCCAGGAGAGCGGAAGGAAGGCAACAGCCACAGCCGCAGCTGCGACAAGGCCCAACAGGAGCAGCAAAATCCGGCGCATCGGCTCCCCGCTGGTCTGGCCGGCCACAGCGCCCGCCAAGCATCACACTGCCCGCACCGTTGACGCCGCGCAAGCCAGCGGGCAAGCGCTCAGCCCGCCCGTGCCGCAGGATGCGCCGGGCCCTGCCCGCAGGCAAAACAAGCCGGCCGGGCCAAGCTGGAGACGTGAACGTGGGAACTGGATCGGGTTATCGGGTGGTCGTTGTCGGTGCCACCGGCAATGTGGGCCGCGAGATGCTGAACATCCTTGCCGAACGGGAATTTCCGATTGCCGAGCTCGCAGCCGTGGCCTCGCCGCGCTCGCAGGGCGACATCATCGATTTCGGCGAGACCGGCAAGACCCTGAAGGTCCAGTCGATCGAGCATTTCGACTTCACCGGCTGGGACATCGCCCTGTTTGCGGCCGGCTCGGGCCCCACGAAGATCCACGGCCCCCGCGCGGCCGAGGCCGGCTGCGTGGTGATCGACAATTCGTCGCTGTTCCGGATGGAGCGTGACGTCCCGCTGATCGTGCCGGAAGTGAACCCGCAAGCCATCGACGGCTACAAGGCGCGGAACATCATTGCGAACCCCAACTGCTCGACTGCCCAGATGGTCGTCGCGCTGAAGCCGTTGCACGACGAGGCCGGCATCACCCGCGTGGTGGTGTCGACCTACCAGTCGGTTTCAGGCGCCGGCAAGGCCGGGATGGACGAGCTTTTCGAGCAGACCCGCGCGGTGTTCGTGGGCGACGAAAAGCGCCAGGCAAAGTTCACCAAGCAGATCGCCTTCAACGTGATCCCGCACATCGACGTCTTCATGGATGCCTCGTCCGACTATGACGGCTACACCAAGGAAGAGTGGAAGATGGCGGCCGAGACCAACAAGATCCTCTCGCCCGACATCGGAATCACGGCCACCTGCGTTCGGGTGCCCGTGTTCGTCGGCCATTCGGAAGCCATCTCGATCGAGTTCGAGCGGCCGATCAGCGTTGCCAAGGCCCAGTCGCTATTGCGCGAAGCGCCCGGCGTGATGCTGATCGACAAGCGCGAGGACGGCGGATACGTCACGCCGGTCGAGTGCGTGGGCGACTATGCCACCTTCGTCAGCCGCGTCCGCAAGGACCCGACGGTGCAGAACGGCCTGTCGCTCTGGTGCGTTTCCGACAATCTCCGGAAGGGCGCAGCGCTGAATGCCGTCCAGATCGCCGAGCTGCTGGGGCGCCGGCATCTGAAGAAGGCCTGAGGCCCCCGGCAAGGCGGGGCCTCAGGCGGGCTCCACCTTCACGCCCTTCCAGAAGGCGATGCGGTCGCGGATTTCCGCGGCCGCCGCCTTGGGCTCGGGATAGTACCAGGCCGCATCCGCATTCACCGCTCCGTCGACCGACAGGCTGTGATAGCTGGCCGTTCCCTTCCAACCGCACACGGTGTGCGTGTCGCTGGGGGCCAGAATGCCTGCGTCCACCGCGCTGCGCGGGAAATAGTGATTCCCCTCCACCACCACCGTCTCGTCGGACCGCGCGATTTCCCGCCCGTTCCAGCGCGCCACCATCATCTGCCCCATGGAAATCTCCTTCTCCCCTCCCCAGATGCGCCTTGCAGGCGGGGGCTTCAAGGGCGTTCGCTAATCGCCTGCGTCGATTTCAAACGGGCATACAATCAATTTGTTCGATTGCGATTCGGCCGCTAAACCCCGCTGCGTCAACCGACACCTCTTTCCCAAAGGATCAACCATGGCCATCATCGGAAGCACCCTGAAGCCGTTCACCGCCCAGGCCTACAAGGACGGCAAGTTCGTCTCCGTCACCGAAGCCGACATTGCCGGCAAGTGGGCGATCTTCTTCTTCTACCCCGCCGACTTCACCTTCGTGTGCCCGACCGAGCTCGAGGACATGGCCAACCTCTATGGCGACTTCCAGAAGCTCGGCGTCGAGATCTACTCGGTCTCCACCGACACGCATTTCAGCCACAAGGCCTGGCATGAAACCTCGCCGGCCGTCGGCAAGATCCGCTTCTTCATGCTGGGCGACCAGTCGGGCCAGATCACCAACAACTTCGGCGTGATGCGCGAAGGCGCCGGCCTTGCCGACCGCGCCACCTTCCTCGTCGATCCGGACGGCGTGATCCAGTATGTCGAAATCACCTCCGAAGGCGTTGGCCGCAACGCGTCCGAGCTGCTGCGCAAGGTGAAGGCAGCCGCCTACGTCCGCGCGCACCCCGGCGAAGTCTGCCCGGCGAAGTGGGAAGAGGGCGAGAAGACGCTTGCCCCCAGCCTCGACCTCGTCGGCAAGATCTAAGCAAACCCCCGCAAGGCGCGCCGTCCCTTCCCCGGGGCGGCGCGCACCCGGGCCCCATTCTTCAGGAGTTTCCCGATGCTCGACGCAAATCTGAAGGCCCAGCTCTCGGCCTATCTCGAGAAGCTCGTGCACCCGATCGAGCTTCGGGCCTCGCTGGACGACAGCGCCAAGTCCGCCGAGCTGGCCGAGCTGCTGGCTGAAATCGCCACGCTCTCGCCCAAGGTGAGCTATGCCCGCACCGACGATGATGCGCGCAAGCCCAGCTTTGCGATCCGGCGCACCGGAACCGACATTTCCGTCCGCTTTGCCGGCATCCCGATGGGACATGAGTTCACCTCGCTGGTGCTCGCCCTGCTGCAGGTCGGCGGCCACCCAAGCCGCGAGGCGCAGGACCTGCTCGACCAGGTCGCCGGCCTCGAAGGCGACTACAGCTTCGAAACCTATTTCTCGCTCAGCTGCCAGAACTGCCCGGACGTGGTGCAGGCGCTGAACCTGGCGGCCGTGCTGAACCCCGGCATTCGCCACACCGCGATCGACGGCGCGCTGTTCCAGGCCGAAGTCACCGACCGCAAGGTCATGGCCGTCCCCACCGTGTTCCTGAACGGCGACGTGTTCGGGCAAGGGCGGATGGACCTGGCCCAGATCGTCAGCAAGCTCGACACCGGGGCGACTGCCAAGGCAGCCGCGAAAATCGCCCAGAAGGCACCGTTCGACGTGCTGATCGTGGGCGGCGGCCCGGCCGGCTCGGCGGCTGCCGTCTATGCCGCGCGCAAGGGCATCCGCACCGGAATCGCGGCCGAGCGTTTCGGCGGCCAGCTGATGGACACGATGGGGATCGAGAACCTCATCTCCACCAGCTACACCGAAGGCCCCAAGCTTGCCTCCAGTCTGGAAGCGACCGTCAAGGAAAACGACGTCGACATCATGACCCTGCAGAAGGCCGTGGAGCTTGTGCCGGCGCGCGAGCCCGGCGGCCTCATCGAGGTGAAGCTGGAGAATGGCGCGAGCCTGAAATCGCGCACCATCATCCTGTCGACCGGCGCGCGCTGGCGGCAGATCGGCGTGCCCGGCGAGGAAGCGTATCGCAACAAGGGCGTCGCCTATTGCCCGCACTGCGATGGCCCGCTTTTCAAGGGCAAGCGCACCGCCGTGATCGGCGGCGGCAACTCGGGCGTGGAAGCCGCGATCGACCTTGCCGGCATCGTCGCCCACGTGACGCTGATCGAGTTCGACCACCAGCTGCGCGCCGACGCGGTGCTGCAGAACAAGCTGCGCTCGCTGCCCAACGTCACGATCCTCACATCCGCGCAAACCACCGAGGTGCTGGGCGACGGCGAGAAGGTGACCGGCCTGACCTGGAAGGACCGCACCAACGAGACCGTCCACACGGTCGAGCTGGAAGGCATCTTCGTGCAGATCGGCCTGGTGCCCAACACCGAATGGCTGAAGGGCACGGTGGAGCTGTCGAAATATGGCGAAATCGTCGTGAACGCGCGCGGCGAAACCAACCTGCCGGGCGTGTTCGCCGCCGGCGACTGCACGACGGTGCCCTACAAGCAGATCGTGATCGCCATGGGCGAAGGGTCCAAGGCAGCCCTGACCGCGTTCGACTATATGATCCGCCTGCCACAGGCAGAGACGCAGGCCATCGCGGCGTAGCACTCAGGGGCGCTGCCCCTGAGGACCCCGGCAGGGGCCCTCGGCCCCTGCACCCCCTCTCAGACGGCCGCCTTCCGCAGCGCTTCGTTGATCCGCGATTGCCAGCCCGGGCCGGTTGCGCGGAAGCGCTCCAGCACGTCCCGGTCGATCCGGAGCGTCACCTGCGCCTTGGTCGAACCCGGCGGTCGCCCGCCCTTCGATTTCGGAAAGGCCGCACGGATATGCGCCGGGATGTCCTCGCCGCGCTTCGCCCGCGCGAAATCGGCCGCCGTCCACTCGGGGTTGTCGTCGTCATTCCGGTCGTCAGACATAGCGCTTCATCTCCTTCGCCCGCGCCCGCCGTAGGCTGATCACGCGGACAACGCCCCCGCGATCCGTGCCCGCCAGGCAGTGCGGAACCCCATCGATTATGCCGTACAGACGAAATCGCGGCTCGGCGAACCGCTCATCCGCCACATAGGCCAACAGCTCCAGATCGATCGCCCGCGCCAGCGAGATGCCATGCTTGGCAAGGTTGGCGGCGTCCTTTTCAGGGTCGAATTCGATCTGCACGCAGGTAAATGTAGCTACAAAAACCGAGGGCGCAAGGGCTATCGAAAGCCTCTCTTTTTCACCGCTTCAAGCCGCAAAGCCGCGCGCCTAACCTCGCGCCCATGCCCATCATCGATCACCACGCCGGCATCCGCGTGCTTGCCGCCGTGCGCGGCCATCCGTTCGAACGCACCGCCTTTGCAGCCCTGTTCGAAGGGATGGACGGCATCAGCGTCACCTTCGTGGACCAGCCGGCCGCAGGGCTGCTGATGCGGCCCGAACTGGCCGACGATTTCGATGTGCTGCTGCTCTATGACATGCCCGGGATCGATTTTTCCGGCACGGTGTCCGGCGCGCCGGTCGAACCGCCCGAAGCGCTGCGGACGGGGCTTTCCGACCTGCTGAAGCGGGGGATCGGGGTGGTGGCGCTGCACCATGCGATTGCCGGCTGGCCGGCCTGGCCCGAATATGCCGAGTGGCTGGGTGGGACCTTCCTCTATCGCGCAGGCCCCTTGCGCGGCCAACAGCGGCAGGATTCGGGCTACCGGCATGAGGTGCGCTACACGGCGCAGGTCGTCAGCGCCCATCCCGTCACGCAGGGGCTGCCCGCGAGATTCCCGATGGTGGACGAGCTCTACCTGGCAGAGGTCTTTGTGGACGAGCTCACGCCGCTCCTCACGTCAGACCATGGCTTTGTCGCAGAGAATTTCTTCTCCGCGACCCACGCGATCGAGGGGCGGATGTTCTCGAACGAGGGCTGGTCGCACCCGCCGGGCTCGAACCTGATCGGCTGGGTGAAGCGCGCCGAGAACAGCCCGCTCGTCTATCTTCAGCCCGGCGACGACGCGGTCACTTATCAGAACCCGGCCTACCTCCAGCTGGTGGAGAACGCGATCCGCTGGACCGCGTCCCCCGAGGCAAGGGCCTGGATTCGAACGCGTTAGAACTGCACCCGCTTGGTGTAGCCGCCGTCGACGATCAGGTTGGTGCCGGTGATCCAGCTTGCGGCCGGGCTGGCGAGGAAGGCGATGGCGTTGGCGACATCGGTCACCTCGCCCAGCCGCTTCAGCGCGGCGGTGCCTTCCACCATCTTGTACACATCGGGGGCGCCCTGCTTCACGCCGTCCCAGTTGCCGCCTTCGAACCACACCGGCCCGGGCGAAACGGCGTTCACGCGGATGCCTTCGGGGCCCCAGGCCTGGCCCAGCTGCTTCGAATAGGTGAGCAGGGCCGCCTTGATCGAGTTGAAGGCCTGCGGGGCAAAGAAGGTCTCGGTCGCAGCCGTGCTGCCCAGGATGACGACCGACCCATGCTTCGATCTCTGCAGATAGGGGTACATCGCCTCGCAGCCGCGCACCGTGCCCAGCACGTCGAACTTGTAGCAGGCGTCCCAGTCGGTCGCGAGGCCGGAGCCCGACGCGCTGGCCGAGGGAATGAAGATGTCGCAGCCGCCGAGCTCGTCGGCGATTGCCGTCAGCAGGGCCGGGTAGCCCTCCATGTCGTTGAGGTCGCCCTGCTTGCCGACGACCTTGCCGCCGTGGCGCGAAAGGCTGGCGGTCGCTTCGGCAATCTGCTCGGGGTTGCGCGAGAAGAAGCCGACATCGGCGCCTTCGGCTGCCATCAGCTCCAGCACGGCCCGCCCGGTCCCGCGGCTGCCGCCGCTCAGGATGACTTTCAGGCCCTTCAGTCCGAGATCCATGGTTCGCTCCCTCGCTCGTTCCGCAGCACAAGGCCCGCTGAAGGTCCAAGGCGCAACTGCCAGTGGTGGGAGTGGGATCAGTCCTTCTTCGGCCCGTAGCGGCTTTCCAGGAACCGCCCTTCGGTCTCAAGTGCGCGCATCCGCTCTTTCGCGAGGTCGCTGGTCAGCCGGTCGATCTCGCTGCCGACCACCTTCAGCCCGTCGCGGAAATGGGCCTGCGCCTCGGCCGAGGTTCGGTGCGTGACCGGCACTTCGGCATAGGACTTCACAAGCCGGGGCAGGTGATCACTCAGCAGCCGCCGCGCGTCGTCGGCCTGCGGCGTCGCCGGGTCGAGCTGCTTCAGCTCGGGCGCCAGCCGGTCGAGCTGG